>JAAZNO010000026.1 GCA_012798275.1 Chloroflexota bacterium | reverse complement strand
GTCTGCGGCGCAGACTTCGAGCTCTGGGCCGGACGGCTCCCCGTCCCCACCTGGCACAGTGTGGCGCTCCGCGCGGGACAGGTGCTGCGCTTCGGCGCACGCCGGAGCGGCGCGCGGGCTTATCTCGCCGTAGATGGCGGCGTCGCCCTGCCGCCGTATCTCGGCTCTCAGGCGACCTATCTGCCCGGCGGATTTGGCGGCCTGGAGGGACGCGCCCTGCGCGCCGGCGACCGCCTCCCCCTCTCGCCGGGGCAGCGCGACCCCTTTGCCGCGGCAGGGAAGCCATGGCCCGCGTCATCCCGTCCGCCGTACAGCCCCCACCCCACGCTGAGGGTCATCCTCGGCCCGCAAGCCGAGGCCTTTACCGCCGAAGGGCTCGCGACCTTCCTGAACGCCGCCTACACCCTCACCCC
Organism: Chloroflexota bacterium; assembly: GCA_012798275.1. Taxonomy (GTDB): domain Bacteria; phylum Chloroflexota; class Anaerolineae; order B4-G1; family SLSP01; genus JAAZNO01. The sequence continues at coordinate 10,507 of JAAZNO010000026.1, read as the reverse complement.
CGCCTCGAACCGGATGGGAGCGCGCCTGCAAGGCCCGGCAATCGCCCATGCCGGCGCCGCCGACATCATCTCCGACGGCGTCATCGCGGGATGTGTGCAGGTCCCGGCGGATGGTCAGCCCATCATCCTGCTGGCGGACCATCAGACCACGGGCGGATATCCCAAAATCGCCGCCGTGCTGCAGGCGGATCTGCCCCTCGTGGCGCAATTGCTCCCCGGCGATCAGGTGCGCTTTCAAGCCGTGGCGCTGCCCCTTTCCCCACGGACCTGTTGACCTGCAGGAACAATGGGGTACACTTGTTCATGACAAAGCCTTGAAACCAGGGAATCAACACCATGCCTTATGTGGACTCCTTCGCCCGCTCTATCGAATATTTGCGCGTCTCCGTCACCGACCGGTGCAATCTGCGCTGTCGCTACTGCATGCCCGAAGAGGGCGTCCCGCCGATACCGCATGAAGCCGTGTTGCGCTACGAGGAAATCACGCGCCTCGTGCGGATTGCCGTCACGATGGGCCTCAGCCACGTGCGGCTTACCGGCGGAGAACCGCTGGTCCGCCGGGACATCGTGGATCTGGTAAAGCAGCTCGCCGCTCTCCCCGGGTTAGATGACCTCTCGATGACGACCAACGGCATGTTGCTGGAACGCTACGCGCGCCCGCTGGCGCAGGCAGGCCTGCGACGCATCAACCTGAGTCTCGACACGCTGCGGCCGGAACGCTTCCACGCCATCACCCGCCTGGGGGACGTGGAACAGGTGCTGCGGGGACGGGAAGCCGCCCTCGACGCGGGGCTGCGGCCGGTGAAAGTCAACACCGTCGTCATCCGCGGCATGAACGATGATGAGATCGTGGATCTGGCGCGACTCACGCTGCTGCCGGATTGGCATGTGCGGTTCATCGAGGTGATGCCCCTGGGGGCGGGCGCGGAATGGTCAGCCAAGAGCAGCGTGCCCATCGCCGAGATCCGCGCGCGCGTGGAGGCGGAATGGGGGCCGCTCACAGCGGTCCAGGGCGAGATGGGTGTCGGGCCAGCGCGCTATTATCAATTGCCGGGCGCGGCAGGGACGGTGGGCTTCATCAGTCCGGTGAGCGACCATTTCTGTCACCTCTGCAATCGCCTGCGGCTCACCTCCGACGGGCGCTTGCTGCCCTGCCTGATGTCCGATCACGCCATTGACCTGCGGACACCATTGCGCGCTGGCGCCGACGACGCCGAGCTGCAGGCCATCTTCCGCCAGGCCATCGTGGAGAAGCCCCGCGAGCATCATCTGGCGCAACAGCCGCTCCCCGAGTGCGCGCTGCCGATGTCAACCGTGGGGGGATGAAAGGACTGTCCATGTCCGATCCACACTTGACGCATCTTGATGAACACGGCGCGGCGCGCATGGTAGACGTGAGCGCCAAGCAGCCCACCCGGCGGGAGGCGCTCGCGGCGGGGGAAGTGCACATGCAGCCCGAGACACTCGCGCTGATTCAGGCGGGCGGCGTGCCGAAAGGCGACGTGCTCGCTGTGGCCCGCGTCGCCGGCATCATGGCGGCCAAGCGCACGCCGGAACTTATCCCACTGTGCCATCCCCTGCCCCTCACCGGCGTGACGGTAGACTTTGAGTTCGACGAGCAGCACGCCGCGATCCACATCACCGCGCGGGTGCGCTGTACGGGCATCACCGGCGTGGAGATGGAAGCGCTCACCGCGGTCAGCGTCGCCGCGCTCACCATTTACGACATGGCCAAAGCGGTAGATCGCAGCATGGCGATCCAGAACATCCGCCTGCTGGAAAAGCATGGCGGCAAGAGCGGCGATTGGATACGTGAAGGAGGCCAACCTTGAAGGGAAAAGTCCGTGCCGTCTGCATCAGTGACAGGAAAGGGATGATCAAGAAAAACGTCGGCAGCGGGGTGCTGCGCGTGGATTGGGGTCTGGAAGGCGATGCTCACGCCGGCAACTGGCATCGGCAGGTTTCCTTGCTCGCGTGGGAATCCATTGAGACCATGCGGGCGAAGGGACTCAAGGTGAAAGAGGGCAGCTTCGCCGAAAACATCACCACCGAGGGGCTGGAGTTGCCCACCCTACCGATCGGGACGCGATTGCAGCTCGGCACAGCGCTCGTCGAAGTCACACAGATCGGCAAGGTCTGTCACACCCCCTGCGCGATCTATTACGCTGCCGGCGATTGCGTCATGCCACGGGAAGGTATCTTTGTCAAAGTGTTGGAACCAGGCGAAGTACACACAGGTGATGTCATCGAAGTTTTACATCCTCAGGAGGGAACGTATGAATAACCGTCGTTGGCTATGGTTGATTGTCGTGGTCCTGCTCGCTGGCACCCTGGCCTGCGGCAGTGAGAAATCCACCCCGCTCACCCCCGCCACGCCTGTGCCTACCACCGCGGCGCCTGAGGTGGCCACGCCGCGCCCCACCAAAACGCCCACCCAGGCGACCGCTGAACCACCGGCTGCTGCGACTCCCAAGCCCAAACCCACCGAACGCCCCACCCAGGCCACGGGCACCACGCTGGAAATTCTCAACGAGAGCGGCGCCGAGCTGGAGGAGCTCTTCATTTCTTCGGTGGAGGATGATTCATGGGGCGCGAACTGGCTCAGCGAGAGCCTTCCTGCCGGCGGCAGCACCACGGTTCAAGGAATCGAACCAGGAAGCTACGATCTCAAAGTCACCTACAGCGATGGCAGCACCGCCGAAGTCCTCTACAACGCCTACATCAGCGACCCTACTACCTGGACCGTCGTCGGGAGGGCGAACCTGCCCGATAACGCGGTCCTGCGCTTCGAGGACGACTTCACCGATAACCGCAACAGCTGGGGCGAGGATTTTGGCGACGACGTGGATTACTATGCCCCCGCCGACGGTCAATACTGCATCAACATCAAAGTCAGCAACATGACCGCCTGGGAATGGTACGAGCCCTTCCGCCCGGATGATTTCTTCGCCGAAGTGCAATGCGAAGTAAGCGCCGATACGGACGCCAGCTGCGGGTTGGGCTTCGGTCCTGATGGCGATAACCTCTTCTGGTATGAGGTGGACACCACGTCGCAATCCTATGCCGTGTTCCTGCTCCAGGATGATACCTGGCAGGATCCGCTGATTGACTGGACGGAGAATCTCCACATCAACCCCAACGGCGTGAATTACCTGGGGTTGGGACGTATTGAGGGCACGCTTTTCGTCTACATCAACGGGGTGCTGGTCCAGCAGACGGACACGGCCCTCTTCCCCACCGGACGCATCGGCATCGGCGGCGCGACCTACGACGACGCCCCGGTGACCCTCTGCCTGGATAATTTGATGGTGTGGCGGATAGAAAAATAAATCATGAGGATGGGTAATGGGGGAGGGGTAATGAGGAATTCTGATCCGTGAGCCATTTTCTGATAAACGTGCGAATGTGGACACGTGTGATTCGCGGATTCGCCAATTCGCCAATTTTGCGAGGAGGAGTTCCCACGAGTTTGCAGCTCACCACTGAGTCATGAAAATAGCGGCATGAGCACAAACTGAAGTTTGCGCTACATTTGCAATACAAGTGATTTTGAGATTCGCTGATTTTCTGAGAAGATCACTTATGCATTACGCATTACGTGTTTTCCGAGGAGGACGCAAAATGAAATTCACAGACCGGCTACAACAGCTCTACGCCCGCTTCCGTCCCAAAGAGCCGGTGATGCTGGCCCCCGGCATGAGCCATCTGCTGTGGGAAACGGAGCACGGCATCACGCGCTTCCACTTGCGAGTCGAACGTGACGGCAGCGGCCTGCTCATCGCCAACGCCGCAGCCGCGGCGCAACTGTCCCCTTCCGGCGTCCTCATCGCCAAAGCCCTGCTGGAAGGACACGACGAAAGCGAGATCGTAGATTCCCTCAAAGCCACCTTCCGGGGCGCCGCGCCGGAGCTCATGCGGCGCGACATTGCCGCCGTGCACAACCTCCTGCAACAGCTCGCGGCCCCCGGCGACGCCTATCCCGTCTTCAATCTCGAAGATGCCGCGCTCGCCCCCAACGCTACGAACCTGATCGCGCCGCTGCAAGCCGCCGTGCCGCTCGCTCCGCCCGACATCCTCCACCCCATCCTGAAGCGGCTCTGGGAAGTCAACATCCCGCATGTGACCTTCTTCGCGCCGGCCGCGTTTGATCCCGCCGACCTGGTCCATGCCGTAGAACACGCGGAAGACCTCGGCATGATCGCCGGCGTGCGGGCGCTGGCCTCCGCCCTGCTCACCGAGGGTCTGCTCAACGATCTGCGCGTCGCGGGCATAGATCACGTCACCTTCCCCTACGCCGCGCTGGACATCGGCACTCACGATGCGCTGTTCGGAGCCGGCGACCATCAAGCCGCCGACGTCGTGCTTGCCTGGCTGGAAGAGAACGGCATCTGCGCCAATATCGAGATCCCCTTGATCGAAGGCGCCCTCTCCCAGATTGAGCCCACGATCCACAGCCTGCTCAGCCGGGGCGCCGATACCTTCTCCTTTGTGGCCTATGTGACCGCCGATCCAGCGCTCGTGGAGCAGCACGATGGCGCGCTGAGTGCCGAAGCGATGCCGCAGCTCGCCGCCATCATCGAGGAAATCGCCCACGACGTGCAGGCGCGTTTCCTCTGGGAACCTCCCGTGGAACGCGACCCGGCGCAGACGCTGGCGGAACAGCTGCAGCAAGGGCCGCGCTGCGCGGGCGATGTGGCCGTGCGCGTAGAAGCCGACGGGCGCGTCATCCCGCCGCGAGGCCCGTATCACAGCGCCGGGAACCTGCTCCACGACGATTGGGAGTTCATCTGGAACCATGAGGCCTTTCGCCGCTATCGCGAGCGCGTCGCAGCCCCTACCCGCTGCGAGATTTGCCCCGGGCTCGTCATCTGCGCCGCCGATTGCCCGCGAGAACGCAGTGGCTGGGCGCAAAAAGCGTGAAACTCCCAGCTTGCGGAGCACGTATACCAGGAGGGAGGTAACCATGAAACGCACAAATCACCTTTTCTACAGTCTGATATTGCTGTTCCTGCTGTTGCTGCCGCTGGGAGGACACCAGTCCGCAGTGGCGCAGAGCTATGTCTTTGAGGTGCCTGAGCTACGGATGCAGGTCTACGTGCAGCCCGACGCCTCGGCCAAAATCGAATACGACATCACCTTCCACAACCTGGGAGAGACGATTGACGTTGTGGACATCGGCACGCCGCATGAGAATTACGACCTCAGCAACATGAGCGCCTCGATGAACGACGTGAGCCTGAGCGACATTCGCAAGTCCACGTACATTGACACCGGCGTCGAAATCCACCTCGGCAGCCAGGCCATCCCCAGCGGCGGCACCGGCGTTCTGCACTTCGAGTTTACCATGCCGGACATGGTGTATCAGGACACCACCCGCAAGGAATACGCCTCGCTGCAAATCACCCCCACCTGGTTCGACAGCAGCTCCGTGAGTGGCAACACCGCTATCTGGATCGCCATTCACCTGCCGGAGGGCATCCAACCGGATGACGTCCTGTACCAGAAGGTCGAGTTCACCCAAAAGGCCATTTTCCAGGGACACGTCGTCGCCGTCTGGAATTGGGAGGAGGGAAACGCGACGCAGCCGTATCTCGTCGGCGTCTCCTTCCCCCAGACGGGCATGACGCACGTGGTCAAAATGACGCTCGCGGACCTGATCACCAAGTGGATGGAGGACAATCCCAACGCGCGGATCATCATGGGAGCGATCCAGGCCGTGCTGTTTGGCGTGTTGTTCTTCCGCTTCACGGGGGGCACCGGCTGCACCCTCTTCGGGATCCTGCTGGTGGGGTTGGCGATTTTGATCATCGGCAGCCCGCTGGCGCAGGTCATCGCGCTGCCCCTGCTCATCCTGCTGGTCATCATCAACGAATGGCATCTGAGCCGCCGCAAGAAGACCTACCTGCCGCCCATCGCGGAGGTCGAAGGCGGCGGCATCAAGCGCGGGCTGACCGCACCCGAAGCGGCCACGCTGCTCGAAATGCCGCTCAACAAAATCCTCACCCTCGTCATCTTTGGCCTGCTCTCCAAAGGTGTGCTGAAGCAAGTTCAGGATGACCCGCTCAAGGTGGAGGTCGCCGAGCCGTTCCGCACCCTCTCCAACCCCGATCTGAAAACGGCAAAGAGCCGGCTGGAAGCCCGCCGACAGGCCGCGCAGAACCTGAACACCGTGATTCACAAATATGAGGAGCCTTTCCTCGATCTGATCGAAAAATATCCTCAGAAAGCGGTGAAGGACATTGACTTCGGTCCGGCGATGTCGGAGCTGATCGCCGACACGGCAAAGAAGATGAAAGGCTTCGACCTTTCGGACACGAAGGAATACTATCAGCGCATCATCGAGCGCGCCTGGCAACAGGCGCAGTCTCTCGGTGAGATTCCGCAGCGCGAGGAATACCTCGACAAGTACCTGCCCTGGGTGATGATGAACGACAACTATCCTACCGTGCTCACCGCCGGCGGCTACAACTACTGGCCCGTTTGGATCCGCCGCTCGCGCCCGGTCGTCATCGGCAGTGGCAGCGGCGGCGGACTGCAGGCGCCGGCCGCCGGCAGCAGCCGGCCCGCGGCGGGCGGACGGACGACGCTGGGCGATGTCGGCTCCTCCTTTGCCGGTTGGGCCCAGGCGACGGCGGGTGGTCTGGCGGGCGCCATCCTGCCCGGCTCGCTCAAAGTGCCGGGGGTCTCAGGCGGCGTGCTCGATCTCAGCGGCATGGACAAGGTCACCGGCGACATCTTCGAAGCGATGGCCAAGAGCTCCGCGAGCAGCGGACGCAGCGGCGGAGGCGGTGGCCACAGTTGCGCCTGTGCCTGCGCCGGGTGCGCTTGCGCCTGCGCCTGCGCGGGCGGCGGCAGATAGCGGCTCATGGGCACATCGGCGGCGCTGCCGTTGCCAGAGCAGCTGACGCTGCAAGCCCAGTGGCTCGCGCCCGCCCGCTCCCGTTTACTGCGTGAAAGTGGCATCGCATACCGGCAGCGCGTGTTCGATCTGGGCGCCGGCTACGGTGCGGTGACGGCGGAGCTGGTGCGCCGTGGAGACGGCAGAGTCACCGCGCTGGACCGGAAATTCGCGGCGCTCACCCATCCCCAAAGCACGTTCGCGGGCGCCTGGCGCGTGTGCGGCGACGCCCGCGAACTCCCCTTCGCTGCGCACAGTTTCGATCTCGCGCTGAGCCAGTGCACGTTGCTGTGGACGGCCCCGCTCGACGCTGCAGTCGCCGAACTGGCACGCGTGCTGGCGCCCGGCGGCGTGCTGCTCGCGCTCGAACCAGATTACGGCGGCCTGATCGAATATCCGCCCGCCATTGCCACCCGCTCTCTGTGGCTGGCGGCGCTGTCGCGCGCGGGCGCCAATCCCCTCGTCGGGCGGACCCTGCCCGGCCTGCTCGCAGCGCAGGGATTCAACGTGCGCGTGCGGCTCTTCGAGGTGTTACCTCCGCCGGCCCCCGAGCGCTTCGCTTTCCTGGAAGGGCTGCCGCTCACCCTGGAAGAACGCGCGACGCTGACCTCCATCGAGCATCAAGCGCGGGCGCTCAAGGGGCCCTGGTCGCAAATCGCGCATCTGCCCTTTTTCCTGATCACCGCTGTCAGGGACTGAGGCGCTCCGTCAGCGCGGCATCTTTGCCTTTTCTACGATTCCGGCTAAAATAGAGCTGATGGATCCGAAACCATTGGCGGTTTGTGATGATGACAGCCGACGGGATTTCCATAGCGCAGGCCCGGCCTTGCCGGATTATCTTCATGGCGCGTGACTGCTGGCGTCAGCAGCCGCAGACGTGGCTGCTACCTGCTCTTCATTCAAATCCCGCGCTGGTCTCAAAGCAAGCGCGGGGTTTTGTTTGGCTGCGGCAGCCGGGGAGAGAGACTCATGACCGGCGCGACTGAACCGGAAGATACCCTGAGCCGGGTCGAGCACGCTTATCATCGCCTCAGCGCGATATTGCAGTATCTGCCCGAGGCCGATCGGCTGCTGGTGGCAGACGCTTACCACGCGGCGCGAGAGGCTCACAACGGCCAGAACCGCAAATCCGGCGAGCCCTACATCTGCCATCCCCTCGCTATCGCGCAGACGCTGGCGCAGATGCGGATGGACGCGGCAAGCCTCGCCACGGCCCTCCTCCACGACGTGCTGGAGGACACCCCCCTCACCTATGAGGACCTGCGGCAGGAATTCGGCATCGAAATCGCGCAACTGGTGTTGGGGCTGACCAAGTTCGACGAGCGCGTCGAGGCCCTTCGCACCCAACGGTTGCAGAATCTGGGGCAACTGTCCCCCGAACAACGCAACGCCGCCAGCCTGGGCAATCTGTTCCTGGCGATGACCGCCGATTTGCGCGTCATTGTCATCAAACTCGCCGATCGGCTCCACAACATGCAGACCCTCGACGCCCTGCGGCCGGACAAGCGACGGCGCATGGCCATCGAGACAGACGAGCTCTTCGTGCCCACGGCCGCCCGCCTGGGAATCTGGTTCCTCAAGCAGCAGCTCAGCGACCTGTGCCTGAAAGAGCTTCACCCCGAAACTTACGCCGAAATCGAGGAGTTGCTCGCCGCCAGCACGCGCTTGCTCGCCGGCGACCTCGAAAGCACGCTCCAGCAACTGCGCGAGCACCTGCAGGCGTGCGGGCTGAACGCGACGGCGCTGCCGCTCGACAATCCCGTGTCCACCTACTACCGCAAGATCAAAGAGCAGGGCGGCGATCCCGCCCGCATCTACGACACTCTCCGGGTATACGTCGTGGTCCCCACCCTGCCTGAATGCTACCTGGCACTCTGCTACGCCCATCAACTGTGGCCCCCACTGCGAGAGGAATTCCGGGATTACATCGCCGCGCCGGAACACGACCTGTACCGCGCTCTGCACACCACGGTGGTCGGCCCTCACGGTCACCGCGTGGAGATCCGCATCTACACCGAACAGATGCGCCAGCTGGCGAAATACGGCATCGGCGTCTACCTGCAATACGGCCAGACCGAACCGCTGCCGCAGCTGTCGCTGCTCAAGGAAATCACCTCGCTGCTGGAGGAAGATCCGCAAACCTTCATCACGCAGCTCAAATCCGAGATGACGCCGCCGCGGATCCGCGTCTTCACCCCCAATGGCGATGTGATCAGCCTGCCGGTCGGCGCCACGCCGCTGGATTTCGCTTACGCGATTCACACCGAGGTGGGGGATAAATGCCTGCGGGCGTTGGTCAACCGTCAACCCGTGCCGCTGAACACGCCGCTGACCAACGGCGCTCAGGTGGAGATCCTCACGAAGCTCGACCCTGGCCCCGAACGCAAGTGGATGGACACCGACCTGGGGTACGCGCGCCATCCCGACACCCTGCGCCGCCTTCGCCGCTGGTTCGCCCGTCTACCGCAAGATGCATTAATCCAGCAAGGGCGCGAGGTCATCGAAAAGGAGATCGCGCGTTGGGGAGAGTGCGACGGGTGGACGCCGGAGTCCATCGAGCGACTCGCGCGACGGCGCGGACTAACGGTGGAGGATTTCTGCCTGCGCGTCGGGCGCGGGGACATCCTGGCCGGGCCGCTGAGCGCGGCGATCCTCGACGAAGTGTTGGGAGGGACGCCGGGGCAGATTTACACCATCACCCTGGAAATCTACGCGATGGACCGGCCGGGGCTGATGTTTGACGCTCTCAAGGTCGTCGTGGACGAGGGCCTGAACGTGGCAGACGCCTCCGCGCATCAAATCGAGGCGGAGGACCTCGCCGTGTTACATTTCGTGATCAAAGAAAATAGCCGGGTGGTCGCGCGCATCGCACACCGGCTGGAAGAAGTCCGCAGCATGTTGCGCGTGCGCCGCATCCAAAGCCTGCCAAAAGTGTGGGAGGGATCCTGAAATGTGTGGTCGGTTTTTCATGACGCTGAAGGCCGAGGACCTGGAGGCCGCCTTCCCCGACTTCAAGCCGCCCGCCGAATGGCGCCCGCGCTACAACATCGCGCCGACGCAGCCGGTGCCCGTGGTCATCAACGATGGACAGCAGCGCATCACCTTTTTGCAGTGGGGACTGGTCCCCGCGTGGGCCAAGGATCCCGCCATAGGCAACCGCCTGATCAACGCGCGGGCTGAGACGCTGGCAGAAAAGCCCTCCTTCCGCGCGGCGTACCGGCGACGGCGGTGCCTGATCCTGGCGGATGGCTTCTACGAATGGCGCGCGGAACCAGGACAGCGCGGGAAGACGCCGCTGGCGATTCGGCTGCGTTCGGGAGCGCCCTTCGCCTTCGCCGGGCTGTGGGAAGTGTGGCGTCCCGAGGACACGCCGCTGCTCACCTGCACCATTATCACCACGGAGCCCAACGCCCTGCTCGCCCCCATCCATAATCGCATGCCCGTCATTCTGCCGCGCAGCGCCTACGCCGGGTGGCTCGATCCCGCCGAACGCGCCCCGCGCGACCTGCAGTCTCTGCTCGCCCCTTACCCCGCGGAGGAAATGATCGCCTATCCCGTCTCGACGCGGGTCAACGACCCCGCCAACGACGACCCGGCGTGTATCGCGCC
>JAAZNO010000207.1 GCA_012798275.1 Chloroflexota bacterium | reverse complement strand
GTGCGGGTGCACACCATGCAAGCACGAAAATGTGATTTGTGAGTCGTGAGCAGAGGCTGCGACGGCTCGCAGTTCGGCAGGGGATTCCATCTCCCGCCTGACACGAGCCCACCGCGCTGAAGGGCGTTGTTCGAGGACGTAGCAGCCCCGGGGGCCAGGAATTTCTGATCTGATTCGTGAAATTCGTGTTCATTCGGGGCCATTTACGAAGGAGGGAATCCCCATGAACGCTAAAATCGCTTGGAGGTGGTTGGGGCTGACGGTGATAGCAGCCCTGACCGCTTGTAGCCCGGCGCAGAGCATCGCCGAGCCGTCAGCGCCACCCACACTCACCGCCACGCCTGTGGAGACGTTGCCCGATGCGCCAATGGCGACCGCGACGGTCAGTGCGCCCCGGCCTTCTCCGGCGCCCACTTCAACCCTGGCGCCGACTGCGACGCCGGTAGCGACAGTCCCGGAAGCGCCCATGCTCCTGACGCCGACGGTGACCTTCACCCCGGAGGTCTATCTCCCGACGGTGATGAAGGATTGGGCGCTCGCCGTCTATGAGACCCAGATCACACTGACCAGCTACGCCTGGGAGCAGGCGCTGCGGCCTTCTGATCCGGGCTCGCCGTACTATCCCTATCATGACCTGGATCGGGGCGCTGTCGGGCCGCCCGCGCCGCGCACCTACACCGGGGTGATTTTGGAAAACAGCTTCACCCGCATCACGGTCTTGCCCTACCTGGGCGGGCGCATCCTTCGCTGGGAGGATCGTCTCACCGGCCAGCGCCTCACCTATGAGAATCCCGTCATCATGCCGGTGAATGCAAATTGGGGCTATCGCGGGTGGTGGCTGGCGACGGGCGGCGTGGAATGGGCCTTCCCGGTGGAGGAACATGGTCTCAACGAATACCTTCCCTGGGAGTATCAGTTGCTTTCCGGGGAGAACTGGCGCGGCGTGCGCGTCTGGCATACCGATTGGCGCACCGGCATGACGATCGAGATCACGCTGCGGCTCTACGGGGGCGATAACACCCTGGTTATCACCCCGCGCATCACCAATCCTACCGCCGAGCCCAAACCGTTGATGTTCTGGATCAACGCGATGCTCACCCTGTCGGGCAGCAACGCGCCTTCCAACTCGTTGCGCTTTTGGGTGCCTACGGAGCAGATGAAGATCCACTCGACCGGAGACGGCCAGCTGCCCGGTCCCCGCAGTCTTATCAGCTGGCCTGTTTTTGGCGGACGGGACTTCAGCTACTACTCTGAATGGCGGTATTACCTGGGGGTGTTTGCCACGCAAGCGCAGGGGGCGATGGGCGCTTACGATGAGGACAGCGATCTGGGCCTCGTGCGCACCTATCCCCCGGCGACGCCTCAAGGGGTGAAGCTCTTCTGCCTGGGAGATTTGCCCTCGGACATCTTCACCGTGGATAACAGCCGCTACTTCGAGCTGTGGGGCGGGCTTAACCGCACTTTCTTCCCGGAGGATTACCTCAGCCTGGCGGCCGGACAGACGCTCACCTGGGATGAACGTTGGTATGCCGTCCATGGCATTGGCGGATTGGCCTGGGCTAACGCGGAGCTGGCAGCGGCCTTCAAGCAGACGGCCGAGGGGGTCATGGTAGGCTTGTTCGCGCCGCGCGCGCAGACCGTGGACGTGGTTGTCAAACAGAATGACCTGATCCAGGGCGTGTTCCTGGCTCAGCTAGGACCCGATGCGCCGTTCCGCCGTGCGATCCCCGGCTCAGGCGCCGGCTGGACCCTGGAGCTCTGGAAGGACGGCCTGCGCCTGGCGGAAATTGCTCCCTACTGAGATGAGACGCCGAAAGCACCGGGCGCGGCGCCTGTCCCCGCGCCCGGCGTCGTTTTCAGCGGCAGTGCGCCTGGCCGCTGCGATGCAGCAGCCGTTGCAGCCAGGAGCCCTTCTTCTCCGTTTCTTCGGTGGACTTGATTCCCGCGTGGGGATACTCGCGCCGGTTCTCCTGCGCCTGTTGCGCGGCGGTGACGACGTGATGCACCTCGTCCTGCGTGAGTTGTCGCAGCGCTTGCTTCACGGCTGGCGAGCCATCGTCCAGCAGACAGAGTGCCTGCGAAAGGGCAGCGCGCACGTAGGCGTTGGTGTCCTTCACCAGCGCCAACAGCTGGGGGAGCACGTGCGGGTCGCCGATGAGGCCCAACGCTTCGACGGCAACCGGCCGCACCAGCGGGCTGTGATCTCCCTGCGCCATGGCGAGCAGCTGGGGGATGCTTGCCTGATCCCGCAGATGCCCCAGGGTGAGGGCCGCCATGCGGCGCAGGCGCGGGTCGCCGGATCCCAGGAATTCACGCACGACGGGCGCGGACCCCGGACAGCCAAGCCGTCCCAGACTGCGGAGCGCCGCCAGACGCAGGCTCGTGCTGGGATCTGCCAGCGTCTCTACCAGCACCGAGCAGGCCTGCGGATCGCCGATTTGTCCCAGGGCCGCCGCTGCCAGGGAGCGCGCTCCCACGTAGCCGCGCACCACGTCCATCAACACGGGGACGGCTTCTCTGGCGCGCAGGTCGCCCAGAGCGATCACCAGCGTTTTGACGACCGGCAGATCGCGGGGTCCAGGCTCGTCTTGATAGCCTTTGAGCATCTCCACCAGGATGGGAATCGCCTCCTGGGTCTTGAGCCGCCGTAGCGCGGTGATGAGGGTGCGCCTCATGCGCGGATCGTCGGTGTCCAGACGCGGCAGCAGTACCTTGCCGAGGTCGGGAATCCCCAGTTTGCCGATGGCATTGATGGCTGCGCGCCGGACATAGAGGTTGGGGTCATCCAGCGCCTGGATGAGCGCCGCCTGCGCCTCCTTGGCTTCCAGCTGCCCCAGAGCGATGGCCGCGGCGCGGCGCACGAACGAACTGGAATCGCGCAAAGCGTCCATGAGCGGGAAGATCGCCTGCGGGTCGCCGATATGCCCCAGCGCTTCAGCCGCGGCAGTCCGAACGTAAGTGTTGATGTCTTCAGTGAGAACGCGGATGAGAGCGGGAACGGCTTCAACAGCATGACCCTCACCCAATTCCGCAGCGGCCTGGGAGCGCTGACGGGGATTGGGGCTTTCGAGGTTCTCGATACAACGCCGCACGGCCGGCGCTACAGGCGGTGAAGATCCATTTTGACTCACTTCCCCATCCTTTCTCACATTATTATGCCTCGATTCTCGATCGAGTGACCCAAGTATAGCACAATGCGGGCGAAAGACCACT
>JAAZNO010000206.1 GCA_012798275.1 Chloroflexota bacterium | reverse complement strand
CGGTCATTGACCAGGGTCAGCGCCATGTGATTCATGTCCACCATCTCAAAGCGCGGCTCCACTTTGCCCAGGTCGAGGCGGGAAATCTGGAGCAGGCTCTCAATCAGATATTGCAGTCTTTTTGCTTCACGCAATAGGGCCTGCGTGTAGGCGCCGTGCTGCCTCGGGTCGCCCTGCTCCAACAGGCGGAGATAGAGCAGGATGCTGGTCAGCGGCGTGCGCAGCTCATGGCTCACATTGCTGACGAACTCGGATTTGGCGCGGTCAGCGGCTTGGGCCGCTGTCAGGGCGCGTTGAAGTTCCGTCGTGCGTTGGGCGACCGTGGCCTCCAATTCCTCGGCACGGAGCTGCAATTCCTGGTGGAGCTCGGCACTTTCCAGCGCCTGCCCCACCGAGGTCGCCGCGCTTTCCACCAGCGCCAGCTCTTCAGGGGTGAACTTGCGCAGCGTGATCGAATCCAATCCCAGGGTGCTGATCACGCGATGGCGCACGACAATGGGCACGAGCAACAGCGACGCGATCCCTCGCCTCTTGATGATCTCTTCCAGGCCCGTCCCCTCAGGGTCGCTGTGGGCGTTGGCAATGAACAGCGGCTGTTTATGTTCTAACAGATAGGCGGTCGAAGGCACGGTGATGGGGATGCGATCTCCCAGGGCCGGGGGGCGCCCGGGTTCGCGGTATTCGGCCACGATTTCCACGTAATCTTGCCCCGGCACGACCCGGCTCGCCGCCACCTGGGGCAGGTTGAGGGCGAGCGCGAGCTCACGGCACAGCACCTCGAGCACTTTGGTCACATCCATGGTGGAAGCGGCAGCCATGATGACCCGGTTGAGCAGCGCCAGCTCCTGATGTCGGCGTTGGAGGGCCGCCGTGTGCGAACGTACCTCCCGCTGCAGGATGATGGACCAGAGCAGGCTTAGGGCGAGCAACCCCAGGATCCCGACCGGCGCCCACCAGTAACGGCGTAGCAGCGCCAGCTGATCGCCTTTCTCATAGACCCCGAACCACTTATCGTAGATCTGCCGGTATTCGCCCGTCTGTTTGAGGATGGCCAGCCCGACGTCGAGCGTTTGCTGAAGCTCGATGTTGCCTTCGGCGACAGCAAAACTGTATCGGCGGGGAAGCAGCTCCAGCCCGGCGTGGGTGAGGTTGCTTAAGCCTAACTCGTTGATGAAGTATAGCCCCTGCATCTTGTTGAGCAGCGCGCCATCATACTGTCCCGCTGCCAACAGCCGTAACGCATCCGGCACATCTGGCACGGTAATCACGGTGGCTTCGGGATGGTGATCGCGCAGATAATCGTGCATCAATCCGCCGCTTTGGACGATGATACTTTTGCCGGTCAGGTCCTCCAGGTCATGGAGCTCGCTATCGCGGCGCACGAACAGATCGAAGAACAGCGTGGAGTGTGGCGTGGTGAAATCCACCGTGTTGTCGCGCTCCGGGGAGTAAGCCATGCCCGTGAGGACGTCAATCTCGCCGTTTTCCAGCTGCGCACGGACCTCGGCCCAGGGACCGAGGCTGATCTGCACATTGAGCCCCATTACCCTGGCCACCGCCTGGAACAGTTCCACATTGAAGCCGGTAGGCTGGCCGTTCCTCAGAAATTCATAGGGGGGATATTGATGATCGCCGCGCACCAGGAGCTCCTGGGGTGGCGGGGATTGCGCGAGGGCGGGAGCGACGTCCCCAAAGGCGCTCAGCCATAGGAGCAGACATAACATCAGGACGAAGCACAGAGGCAAGATCGTTTTGCGCGACACCGCTCGGCGCTGTTGGATCGTAGAATCTAGCATACCTCTATTGTACACCGGCTTATCGGGTTGAAAAAGCGCTGCCTGACCCGCCGGTGTAACTTTCTGCGAGGTGTTCAGGGCGCCGTGGAGAGCCTGGCCGCGTTTTGTTTATCTCGATAGAGCCGCCTCGCCTTCCAAGACGGCGTTCAGGGCTGCGAGGGCCACCTCTAGCATGGCGTCGTCTGGTTCCCGCGTCGTGAGTCGTTGGAGCGCGAGATTGGGAGCGATGATCGCGCGCACGAGCGGATGGCTGGCGTGCTTGCCGGTGAAGCGCAAGAGCTCGTAAGCGATGCCGGCGATAACGGGAATCAAGAGCAGGCGCGAGGCCAACCGTATGAGCAGCGGCGGCTTCCCCAATGGCGCGAAAACGAGGATGGAAATCAGGACGACTAACAGCAGAAAGGCGGTGCCGCATCGCGGATGGGCGGTGGTGAAAGGCCGCACTCCCGCGACGGTGAGGGGCGCGCCGGCCTCGTGGGCATTGATGGTTTTGTGCTCCGCGCCGTGATAGGCGAAAACGCGCTTGATCTCCGCCATCTGGCCGACGGCGGCCATGTACCCCACGAGCAGCGCCAGGCGGATCATCCCTTCGACGAGGTTGAAGAGCAGCGCCTGGGTATCGGGGATCAGTAGCCCGGCCACGAACGACGGCAGCACCATGAAGAGCCCCAGTCCCAACAGGAGCGACACCAGTCCCGTGCCGATTCCCGCAGCTCCCTGCAGCGAGAAATTGGGATCCTCGGCCTTGCCGGCGACCTCCGCGGAGTAGAAGAGGGCCTTCATCCCCAGCCCCAGCGAGTCCCACAGCATGGGCAGCCCGCGGAGGAACGGGACTCTGCTCAGCGGTCCCGTGTAGAGCTGCCCCAGCGATTGCGTCTGTACCTGGATGGCCCCATCGGGATGGCGCACGGCCACGGCGGCGACGTGCGGGCCGCGCATCAGCACCCCCTCGATGAGTGCTTGCCCTCCATAGGTCCATCCCAACGGTTTGCGTAGCTCAGATTGTTCGGTCATGGAATCCCTCGTTGTGTGATAGCTGAAGCCGTATTGTACCATGTTCGCCCATGAATTCCAGGTGCACGCCGCCGGAGGAGAGCCGGGGGAAGAGATCCTTTCGCCCCCTCTTTGCTGTCACTCCGGCGTTTTGGGCTATAATATTGCCCAGCGTATTTCCACAGAGCGTTTGTATTTCCCGATCTGTGAGGAGAAAGGTCGAAAAGTGAACACTGAGAATTCTTTCGCCGTGCCTGTGATCAAGTTTTCCCGGCATGTTCCCATCCTGCGCGCCTGGACGGTTCATTTCTACACCAGTTTGGGCCTGTTGGCGGGATTTCTGGCATTGCAGGCCCTGATGGCGGGCAAGGCCCATGAGGTCTTTATCTGGTTGGGCGTGGCCCTGGCCATTGACGCGACAGATGGCCCGCTGGCGCGGCGCTGGCAGGTGCGCTACTGGACGCCGGCCTTCAACGGGCGCAAACTGGATGACATCACCGACTACATCAACTACACCCTCATTCCGGTGCTGTTCGCCTATCGCTTCGGGATCGTCGCCGGCGCGGGGGTGCCGGTGTTGGGGTTGGTGCTCATTGCCTCGGCCTACGGCTTTTGCCACGAGGCTGCCAAGACGGACGATGGCTATTTCACCGGTTTCCCTTCGTACTGGAATATTGCTATCTTTTACATGACTCTCTTCCGTGTGCCGCCGATCGTTGCTGCGACGGCATTGGCGGTGCTGGCCGTGATGGTGTGGATTCCCCTCAAATACCCCACCTGGAAAAGCAAGCCGCTGCGGCACATCACCCTGGGCTTCAGCCTGGTGTGGGCCGTGAGCCTGCTGGCGCTGCTCATCACCTTCGAGCAGGCGCCGGCGCCGCTTCTGTGGGGCAGCATTCTGTTCCCAATCTATTACTTCGCGCTCACCCTTTATCTCTACGTTGCCGGTGTCAGCCGCAGGCCTTCGAAGCCCGCCTATTGAGGTCCCAACCTGCTGAGAAGGGAGTCATACACTATGGATGCCCCAATTCCTTCCGGTGAAGAGCGATCCATTCGGCGCCAGGGGGGAGCGACCCTCGACGGGGCGCCGATTGCCTACGTGGCGGCCCTGGCGGCGGTGATGATTGCATTTACGATCGTGCCGTTGCCGCTTTCGGTGGTCATCGGTTTTGGCCGCAGTTTCCCCCTCAGCCAGGGACTTTATGGCTTGACTGGTTGGCTGTTAGGCCCGCTGGCGGGGGCGCTGGCCAATGGTATCGGCGTGCTCATCGGCGTTTTCCTCAACCCGCAGAATACCACCCTCCCCATCGCGTCGGTGGT
>JAAZNO010000205.1 GCA_012798275.1 Chloroflexota bacterium | reverse complement strand
GTGGAGCATGGATACGTCTCAGGAGTTTGGGGCGCCTGAACTCGTCCGGTTGATTGACTGGCTGGATAATCCCGTCTATCAAGGGCCGCCGGCGCGGATTCACACGGGCAATCGCGCTTTCACGATGTATCGCTGGGGCAAATACCAGGGCGGATTGTACCAGCGGGTGGCCAATTTGCCGCCCGGCGCCCGCGCCGGGTTCTCCATCTACGCCCATGCCTGGACCTGCAACGACGATCCCCAGCCGGCATACTCTTGCGGGGACCCTTATTCGTTATTGTTCAGAGTGGGAATTGACCCTACCGGCGGGCTTGATCCCTGGTCGTCCGACATCGTGTGGAGCGAGGACGCCTGGTATCGTGACGTCTACGATCGCGTCGGCCCGGTAGAGGCGACCGTCGGCGCGGACGGCGCGATCACCGTCTTCGTCTTCGGGCAGGCCAAATGGCCCCTCAAGCACAACGACGCCTACTGGGACGACGCCGCCTTGATCGTCATGCCATAACCAGCGGGAATTTCCCCTTATCGCCGGCACTCGCACAAATCCAGCCGGCTCCTCATTGAGCCGGCTGGATCATGCGTGCTTTCTTCGCGCCTGAACCCGGGAAATCAACGGCGCCGCACGGCGATGACCAACCGCTCGCCTTCGACGTGATCCTCCAGCGTCCTATCGCCTGTCGGCGTGTCGGTCGCTTTCAGCGCATCGGCGAGCACCTCGGTGGCGATCATCTCGCGGAAGGCGGCGATCGCCTTTGCCAGGTTGTCCCCGGCGTCATACTCTACCACAATCCGATCGGTGAGCTCGTAATCCGCCTGTTTGCGCAGGTCTTGCACGCGGCGGATGACTTCCCGCGCCAGCCCCTCCTGGGCCAGCTCCGGCGTGATGGCCGTGTCCAGCGCCACGACCAGTCCGGCTTCTCCCGCGACCCCGAAGCCCTCGCGCGCCTGCGTCTGCACTAACACCTCGTCGGGATGGATCTCGGCCGTGCTGCCGTCTTCCAGGGCGAGCGCCAGCGTCTCCCCGGCGTGCAATTGCGCGACGGTGCGGCCCGGGTGCAGCGCCTTGAGCGCCTTGCGCACCAGCGGGAAGCGCTGCCCAAATTTGGGGCCGAGCACCTTGTTCGCCGGCAGCAGCTGATAGTTCACCAGCTCGCCCTCTTCTTTGACGAAGGAAACTTCCTTCACGTTGAGCTCGTCGGCGAGCAGATCGAGCAGCTGGCCGAGTACCTCGCGCCGGCGGGGGTCGGCGGCGATGAGCGCGCGGGCCAGCGGCTGCCGCACCTTGAGATTCGCCGTCGCGCGGACCGAGTGTCCCAGGGTCGCCGCCTGTCGCACTGCCGTCATCGCTTCCACCAGTGCCTGTTCGGTTCCGATCAGCGGCTCCGCCGTGGGCCACAGGCAGTGATGGAGGCTTTCTGGCGCCGTCGGGTCCACCGCGCGCACGAGATTCTGGTACATCGTCTCGGTGATGAAGGGCAACACGGGCGCGAGCAGCTTGGCAAAGACGACCAGGGCCGTGTAGAGGGTCTCGTAAGCGGCTTGCTTGTCGGCGTCCGTCTCGGCGCTGACGCCCCCCTTGCTCCAGAAGCGACGCCGGCTGCGCCGCACGTACCAGTTGCTCAGGTCATCGAGGAAGGCCTCGGCGGGCTGGGCGATGTTGAGAGGGATGTAGCTCTCGTAGCCGGCGGTGAGCGTGAGCACCGTCTCGCGCAGCCGGGCGATGAGCCATTTGTCGAGCACGGTCGGCGCGGCGGCTGCGGTCCATGGCGCCCACAGGTTGGGGGCGCCTTCCTCCAACCGGCTGGGATTGTCGAGCAACTCGGCTGGAGGCGTCCAGCCATCAATTCGGGCGTAATTCACAAAGAAAGCGTACACATTCCACAGCGGAATGAGGAAGCGACGGCGGACTTCATCCGCGCCGGTGTAGCCGAAGAGCATATTCTGATCCAGTTTCTGGTTCAGGTACATCCAGCGCATGGTGTCCACCCCCATCTGCTCGGCGGCGTCGTCGAACCAGATAGCATTGCCCCACGATTTGTGCATCGGGCGGCCATCCTCGGCCCACAGGGTGGAGTAACCGTGCACGATCTTCGTGGGAGGAATTTGTTCGAAGACCGTGCTCATGGTGATGAGGCTGTAGAACCAGTTGCGGAACTGTCCGGGGAAGGACTCGCTGATCCAATCGGCGGGAACCCACTGCTTCCAGTACTCCCGATCCGTGCGATAGCGCACGGTGGAATAGGCCACGCTGCCCGCGTCCAGCCAGGGATTGCCCACGTCCTTGATGCGCGTCATCGGCCCGCCGCAGTGAGGGCAGGCCAGCTTGACCGCGTCAATGTATGGGCGATGGGGCGTGTGGCCCTCGAATGTTTCCCAACCGGCGATGGCGCGCGCGCGCAATTCCTCCTCATCGCCGATGACCTCGAAATGGGCGCAGGCAGGATTATCGCAGACCCAGATCGGCAGCGCCAATCCCCAGTAGCGCTTCTTCGAGATCATCCAGTCGTGCATGTTGCGCAGCCAGTCCAGCTCGCGCTCGTGGCCGAAGTCGGGAATCCACGTGATCTGATCCGCCACGTCCATGATCTGATAGCGCAGGCTGGCCGCCTTTTCCTCCGGCGTCAGTTCCTCGCGCGGTTTGTCGTAAAGCGGGCCCATGTTGATGAACCACTCATCCACCAGGCGGAAGACCAGCGGGGTGCCGCAGCGCCAGCAGAGCGGATAGCGGTGCGTGTAGAGGTCATGGCGATACAAGCGCCCTTTCTCCTCCAAATTGCGGAAGATGGGATGCGCTACCTCGTGCACGTCGCGCCCGGTCAGCCAGCCGAAACCGTCCACAAAAATGCCTTCCTCCGTGAGGGGCGCGGGCGCGGGCAGGCCGAAGGCCTTGCCCAGCTGGAAGTCCTCCGCGCCGCAGCCGGGCGCAATGTGGACAATGCCCGTGCCTTCTTCCTCGCCAACAGCGTCCCAGGGGATGATCCGATGCGCGGCGGGGACGCCCATGGCGACCATCGCCGGCAGCTCGTCGAAGGGACCCTCGTATTTCCAGCCCAGCAGCTCCTCGCCTTTGAGGCGCGCCAGCACCTCGTACCCCCCCTGCATCACGGCCTGCAGCGTTCCCTCCGCCAGATAGTAGGTCCAGCCGTCGCGCTCGGATTTGACCTTGACGTAGGTGAGCGTGGGGCCTACCGCTGCCGCGACGTTGCTCGTCAGCGTCCACGGCGTCGTCGTCCATACCAGCAGAGCTTCCTGCTCGCGTCCCCGCAGGGGCAGGCGGACGATGCAGGTGTCGTGCGTGAGTTCCTGGTAGCCGTCGGTCACAATCTCGTGTTGGCTGATGGCGGTAGCGCAGCGCGAGCACCACGGCATCACATCCGTGCCCTTGTAGAGCCAGCCCTTCTCCCACACCTTTTTGAGGAAGGTCCAGATGGTGGTGTTGTTCTCCGTGGCGAACGTGAAATACGAACCGCCGATTTCCGGCATACCGAGCCGACCTACCACTTGCTCCACCGTATCGGTGACCGGGCCAGCGGGGCCGGGGTACGTCACCTCTTGCTGAGGATTTTCCTGCAGCTTGTCGGCGAGCTTGCACAAAATGGCGGGGTCGTTCCAATCCATCCAGTACCCCAGGCGGATGGATTGCTCGGTCTGCCGGGCAGCCTGACGCAGCACGCGGGCCTTACAGTCAATCACAAAACTGGCGAGGCCGTACTGCTCGATGTCCTTTTTGGACTTGAAGCCCTTCTCTTTCTCGACCTCGACTTCCACCCAGAGGCCCTGGCAGTCAAAGCCGTTCTGATAGCGTTCCTCATAGCCGCGCATCGCCCAGAAGCGTTGCCAGAGATCCTTGTAGGAGCGGCCCCAGGCATGATGCACGCCCATCGGATTGTTCGCCGTGATCGGCCCATCAATGAACGACCAGTGCGGTCCACCGGCGCGCAGCGCGCGCAGCGTGCTGAACGCCTCCACGCGCCGCCAAAAATCCAACACCTCGTGTTCCTGCGCGATAAAATCCACCTGCGTGCCGACTGGCTTGAATCCCATGCCTGTATCCTCCGTTTGGGATGATTTTGTGAATATTGCGGAATGCG
>JAAZNO010000204.1 GCA_012798275.1 Chloroflexota bacterium | reverse complement strand
GCGACGCTGGCCGTAGCGATCAACAGCGCGCAGCCAGGGGCGACCGGGGCATAGCCGATGTGAATGGCGGGCGGCAACCCCGCGCCCAACGGCAACATAGGCAGGGCGCTGCTGGGGAAGATCTCCACCTCGCCCCCGGCGTGATACAACAACACGTTGCCCGGCCCGACCTGCCCCAGAAAGAGCTCCTCGCCCGCGAAAACCGCGCAGGTGATGTTGCCCGACGCCGATTGCGGCTGCGGGGCGCGGAGGTTTTCTTGCAGCACGTAGCGGTTGGCTTCGGCCAGGGCCCGGCGCAGGCGCGCTACGATGCCGCCCGGCGATTGCCAGTACACGCGCGCGGCGAGCGTGCGCGTCTCCCGGCTGCGATGCGCCTGTCCAGGGCCCAAATCTACCAGCACGAACAGCTGTTCCCCGGCGTCCAGCGACATCCCCACCGGCGGCAGCTCCGCCGTCGCCTCAGGAGCGGTCGCCTGCACCCGCACGCCGTCTTGAAAACGCAAAATCTCACTGTAGCGCCGCATCCTTGCCCCCTGACAGTCGCGCTCACACCAGCTCAGAACTCACGAGCAACTCCTCCAGCTGCCCAAAATCCACCCGGGAAGTGATGTCCACGGAGAGCGGGGTGATGGTCACAAAGCCCTGGGCGACGAGCAAGTGCACATCGGACCCCGGCTCAGCGGCGGCAGGCGCCTCCATCAAACGATAGCCGGGGCTGGCGTTTCCCCCGGCGTTGCGATCCGGAGCGGTCGGCTCGAAATACCGCTGGCGCAACAGGCGCGCCAGGCGCCAGGGCGTCTCTGGCGTTGCCTCGCGCGGCACGTTGACGTTCAACACGTCCACATCAAAGGGCATCCGCCGTTCCAAGAGCAAGCGGCTGAAGCGCGCGGCAAACGCTTGCGCTGCCGTGTAATCTACCATCTCGCCGCCGGTCAGATGCTGTGAGATCGGCAGGGTCAGCGAGATCGCCAGGGCGGGGATGCCGCTGCTCGCCGCTTCGAGCGCGGCGCCCACCGTGCCGGAAATGGTCACCTCGGTGCTGAGGTTCTCGCCGTAATTGATGCCCGAGACGACCAGCTTCGGCCGGCGGTCGGCCAGTTCGAGCAGGCCGTGCGCCACCGCCAGCGCCGGCGTCGCATCCACGGCATAGGCGCGGACAAACTGCCCCTGCACCTCGCGGTCGGCGGAAGTGAGGCGCCCCGTCAAGTGATGCGGCATCGAACGGCCCGCGCCCGACCATTGGCGATCAGGGGCGACCACCAACAGCTCGCCCAAGGGCAACAGCGCCTCCACCACGGCCCACAGCCCTTGCGATTCGATACCGTCGTCGTTAGTGATGAGAATCAATGGTTGGGTCATTTTCGATAATAAGGATACCACGCAAGCGGGGCTTCGCAAGCCGCGCGACCGGCCGTTGGCTTCTGTCCCATGAAGCGGGTACGGTCCAGGCGCGGCCTGCGGCCTGTGCGAGGGAACCGTCCAGGCTTCCGACCGGGGAATGGCAACAGGCGCGGCAGATAACACAACGGTCCCCTACCGTTGGGGTAGGGGACCGTCGCCTGGCGTCTGAAATGCAGTGGGCGAGCAGAGACTCGAACTCTGGACCTCACGGATGTGAACCGTGCGCTCTAACCAACTGAGCTACTCACCCACACACCGCAAATTATAGCATAGCCGGGTAAAAACGCAACCTCAAGGCAGGAAGCGATACTGACCCGGCGCTTCTTCGGAACTCTGCGTCTCCAGCGGAACCACCTCAAACCAGGTGTTGCCCGGTTTGAGCGGCAGTGGCTTGCCCTCGCCATCTATGAACGTCAACATCTCCCCCCGCGCGCCGCGCTGCCAGAAGCCCGGAATCATCTTGCCGTCCCGAAGTACCAGCGCCGGCCCCTGTCCCCAAACTTGAATCTCGATGGACATGTGCCCTCCACCCCAGGTGTCCTCCAGGATGTCTGTCTCCAGGTGATTGGCGTAGAGGAGGATCACATTGGCAAAACTCAATGGCTCGCCGGTGAGATAATCCGTGTGCAGCACGCCGGCCGTCGTGCGCAGCCAACGCCCTGACGCGGGATCATAGTCCCATTGGGTCTTGCTGGCCCGGTAATCAATGTACACGCGCTTGACATCGTAGATGTCCTTGACGGCGGGGAGTCCCTCGCTGAAGGCCATGAGCTTGGGGAAATTGGGACGCTTGTCCACCCCCCGCTCGATGGCGAGTTGCCGCAGCGCCATGGGATCGGCAAAGAGCGTGTGCTCGAAGGCCAGGCCCTCACGCGGGACGCGGTAGAAGGCGGGCGCGCCAACGCCGAAATCCGGCGACATGATGCGCTCAGGAAAGAGGTCGGATTTGCGGTAACGCTCTTTGACGCCCGCGCTTGATCCGGAATAGGCGAACGACGCCTGGTACATGGCCGGAATTTCCAGGTCAATCAGCCGTCCGCTGCGCACCGAACCCACGCGCTCCGGATAGGCGCCGTAGAAGATCGCCGTAAAGCGCGTGATCCCGCCTTCAGCGTAGTGCTCGAAGATCAGATCGGCGGAGTTGAGCCCCGATTGCGGCCTGACTTCAGCAGAGTTGGAAATCTTGATTGCCAGCGGGCTGTGATCGAGCATTGTGGGATCGGCGACCTTCAGCCCGGTGAGTGGATTCACGTCCGGCGGGAAGGGGGTGACGACATCCACGGGTGCGGCAGTGGGCGGCAGCGTGGGAAGTGGCGTTGCCGTCGGGGTCGCCGTTGGAGGGATTACCAGCGCCGTCGCTGTCGGCGGTGGCGTGCGGGTGGGCGTCACCGTGGCGGCGGGCGTCTCACCGCCGCCACAGCCGCCGAGCAGCATCAAAATGAGTCCGAGAACGAGGATCCAATAACCCCTGCTTCGTATCATGTTTGCATCTCCTCT
>JAAZNO010000203.1 GCA_012798275.1 Chloroflexota bacterium | reverse complement strand
GCCTGTTCTAACTGGGTGCTGGCGTAGTCAAAGAGCACGACGGTCTCGTAGCCCTGGTAGAGATCTGCCAGGCGTCCAAACCCCGCGCCAATTTCGATCAGCCGGCGTCCCTGAGGGGGAAGCAGCGCGCGCAAGGCAGCGCGCTCCGCGCCGTCCTCGTAGGCGCGTGAGCGGTCCCAGAACTCCGTGCTGTAACGGGAGCCCTCGTAGTTGCAGATAGGACGTGCGCTCATTTGGGGGAGAGGATCTCTTCTGGAGAGTTGGGAATTTGCTGCAAGGTCGCCTGAATGGGGCTGAAGACGCTGCGCAGCTGTGTGATGGCGGGTCCCATGCCGGCCTCATCCAGTTTGATTGTCACCGGCACTTCCATGACGACGGGGACTGTCGTGTTCACGGGCACGTTGAGGTCGAGCGCTACCGGCAACACCATGCCGGCGGGGAGGTTGAGGCTCACCCACCCATAGATGGTGCCCTGGTTGCCCAGGCTGAAGGTCGTCGGCACGCTCAAGGGCACGGGCTCCGTCAACACGACGTTAGTGCTTTGCTGCAGGGGCAGGTTGAAAGCGACGGGCAGCGCGTCGTTGATGGTGACCGTGGTCTGGATGTTGGTCTCGCCCAACGCCGCAAAGGCGGAGTCGAGATTGCCGAGCAGCGGCTCCGCGATTTCGGTTTTGGCCATGAAGAGGGGCCTGATGAGCAACAGCAGGACGACGACCAGGATCAGGTTGACGAGGAAGGAGAAGATCAAGGCGAAGTTCTTGAAAGCCTCCCAGAAGCGTAGCCGACGTTTTTTGGTTTGAGTGTTCGTTTCTGCCACAGCGGACCTCCTCTAAAAATAGAGAGCAGTGAACCGTGAGTAGAGAGTCGTCACGGCCTCTGCTCACGGATTATGGCTCACATGGTGACTGTTCAGCCACTGACTAAAGAACGGAAGATTTCCTGGCAACTGCAGAAGATTGAAAATCAATTTTTGCCTCCCCCCTATCCCCTGCCCTTTTCCCCCGCGTGGCGCGGGGGAAAAGGAACTTTTTTTTGTGGGGTTTTGCAGGTGGGCGTAGCCCGCCTGCAAAACCCCCTTATTTTTTCTCCCCCTCCCCCACGGCACATGCGCCGTGGGGGAGGGGCAAAAGCTACAAGTCACAAAGGTTCATCCATCGCCGTCTAGCTGCCTGGCGCCAGGCTGAAAGTTACCTCACATTTTCATTTTTACATGATGTACGCCAGCACCTGATGTCTCCTTTGCGCCCCTTGCGGTTAGAATTTGGAGCATGGCGTAAACCTGAGAATATCTTACCATGGGCCATGAAAACTGCAAGAGGTTTTTTGAATAGCGGTTGCGCTCGCGGTAAGTGCTTTTATAATCTGTGATGTGTGATCCGTAGTCCATAAGAATTTGGCGAGCAGGACAGAGATGACCTCCTATTTCCCGGCGTTGATCACCGCAGTGGACCCCCAAAGCGTCGCCGCGCGGGCAGGGATCATGCCCGGCGATGTGTTGCTGGCGCTCAACGGTATGCCGCTGCGGGACGTGATTGATGTGTCCATCGTGGCCGCCGCGCCGCGCCTCAGCTTTCTGGTGGAGCGTGAAGGGCAGCGGAAGCGCCTCCCGGCGCAGCGTCGGTATGGCGAGCCGTTGGGACTCGACTTCGCCGAAGAGCTCTTCGATGGGCCGTTGCACGTCTGCCGCAACGCCTGTGATTTTTGTTTCGTGGCGCAGATG
Source organism: Chloroflexota bacterium (assembly GCA_012798275.1). Taxonomy (GTDB): domain Bacteria; phylum Chloroflexota; class Anaerolineae; order B4-G1; family SLSP01; genus JAAZNO01. Next base: position 6,843 of record JAAZNO010000203.1, on the reverse strand, counting down.
GCGCCGGACTTGCGTCCGCCGTTGTATGTGAAAGACGACGATTATCGGTTGTCGTTTTTGCACGGCAATTACATTTCCCTCACTAATCTTTCCCCGGCGGATTGGGAGCGGATCGCGGAACAGGCTCTCAGCCCGCTCTACGTCTCCGTCCATGCGACCGACCCTGACGTGCGCGTGAGTCTGATGCACAATCCGCGCGCGGGTGAGATCATGGCGCAGCTCCGGCGCCTGGTAGACGCCGGCATCGAAGTTCACACGCAAGCGGTGCTCCTTCCCGGTCGCAACGATGGCGCCTGCCTTGACCGTACCATCATGGATCTGGCGGCGCTGTATCCGGGCGTGCGTTCGCTGTGTGTAGTGCCGGTCGGCCTTACGCGCTGGCACAAGCCGACGCTGCGTCCCTTCACCGATGCGGAGGCGAGGGCAACGTTGGAACAGACGCTGGCGCATCAGGCGCGGCTACGCGAGACGTTGGGCATCGGCTTCGTCTATCCGTCGGATGAGTGGTACCTGCGCGCCGGGGAGCCTGTCCCGCCGCTGACGGCTTACGACGATCTGCTGCCGGCGCTGGTGGAAAACGGTGTGGGGATGGTGCGGCTGTTCATGGAATGGTGGCCTGCCACGCAGGCCAGGATCGCGGCGCTTGGCGGCGAGCGCCAGACCTGGGTGACCGGGACGCTCTTCGCGCCGCTGCTGCGCGCGTATGCGCGGCGTTTTGAGGCCGAGACCGGCATCCCGGCGGAGGTGCTCGCGGTGCCCAATGCTGCTTTCGGTGAGACGGTGACGGTGACCGGCCTGCTCGCCGGCGCCGACCTTCTTGCCGCGCTCGCTGCAACTGCTACGGGCGAGGTCATCGTTGCGCCGGAGGTGATTTTCCGCGGCCCGGAGGGGCGCACGCTGGATGGGGTCACGGCGGAGGAACTCGGCGCGCGGTTGGGAAAGCCGATAGCCGTCGTGGACTGGGAATTCGTGGATTGGGAATCGTGAGGGGAGTTCGCCGGCGGAGATGTGGGAACATGGAAATGTGGACACGTGCGAACGTATTTTATTCGCTTTTTCGCTGATTCGCTGACTGCTGACCGCTGATCTCTATTTTCGAAGGAGGGATGACATGAACACTCGCGTTTGGCTGGCCTGGAGCCTCAGCGTGCTCATCCTGTTACCGCTGGTCGCGGCGTGCAGTCCCACTGCGGCGCCGGCGACCTTCACGCCGACGGCGACGTTGCCCCCTCCCCCAACGGCGACGGCGACCGCTACCGCGACGGCGACCGCGACGCCAACGCCGGCGCCAACGGCGACGTCCGCCCCCACCCCAACGCCGACGCCAAAATCGGCGTTCGAGGAGCTTGATCCGCGCGGACAGACCATCACCTACTGGCATCCTTTCACCGGCGCGACGGCGAAGTTGCTCACCGCTATGGTCGAGGACTTTAACCGCGCCAACCCGGAGCGGATCACGGTGGTGGAGGAAAGTCAGGGAGGATACACCGATCTGTACGACAAGATCCTCGCGGGCATTTCCAGGCAGCAGCTGCCGGCGGTGGCCCTCGCCTACCCGAATCAGGCAGCGGTCTACGCTGCGCAGGGAGCGCTCGTGGCGCTGGACGCGTATGCGCACGATTCTGTCTGGGGTTACCGCGAGGCAGAGCTGGCCGATTTCTTCCCCATGGCTCTGGAGGCGGACGTCCTGCCCCAATTCGGGGGACGCTACGGTTGGCCTTTCCAGAAATCCATGGAAGTGCTGTTCTACAACGAGGAGTGGCTCAAGGAGCTGGGGGCCGCCGGGCCGCCGGAGACGTGGGCAGCGTTCGAGGAGCTGGCGTGCCAGGCCGTGCAGCAGCCGTTCTCGAAGCAGGCAGGGCCGGGAGCGGCGCTCGGCTACGAGTATTCGGTGGACGCTTCCCGCTTTGCGGCTTTCGTCTTCAGTCGCGGCGGCGAGCTCCTCAACGCGGAGGCGACCGGTTTTGTCTTCAACGACGCGGTGGGGCTGGAAACGCTCACTTTCTGGCAGGGATTGGTGGCCCAAGGCTGTGCCGCGCCGACTCGACAGCGCTACGGTGATCAGGCGGATTTTGGGGCGGGACGGGTGCTTTTCACGACGGGAACCATCGCCGGGCTGTATTACTATCGCCAGGAGGTGGAGAAGGGCGCCAACTTCGCGTGGAACATCAGCCCGCTGCCGCACAGCACGGCGGAGCCGCGCCTGAACATTTACGGGCCGAGCCATTCCATTTTTGTCGGCGCGCCGGAGCAGCAGCTGGCGGCATGGATCTTCCTCAAGTGGCTGAGCGAGCCGGAACAGCAGGCGCGGTGGGCGAGCCACACCGGCTATTTGCCCATCCGTCGCAGCGCCGCCCAGGGGATGCAGGAATATCTCCGCAAGAATCCCATGTATGCCAGGGCGCTGGAGTTCATGACGTACGATTCGGGTGTGGAGCCGCCGGTCGTGGGGTATGAGGATTGCCGCACGACGATCTACAACATGCTGCGGACGGCTCTTGGCGGGGCGGACGCGCAGACCGAGCTCGACAAGGCCGTGAAGACCTGTAACGGGCAGCTCCAAAGCGCGCCGTGAGGTCGGCGAGAAGTGCGGGGGGTGACCGAAACGCCGGTTGCAGGCAGAGCGTTCGCCGTTATAATGCTGGAGGTGGAGACGCCATGGGCTGGCGCACGCCATGCAAGCAAGAGGATGTGAGTTGTGAGCCGTGACCCGTGAGCGGAGGCTGCGACAGCTCTCTCCTCACGGCTCACTGATCTCTATTTTCGAAGGGGGGTGATCTCGTCCATTTTGTCCAGGGGAAAATAGCGCCAGTTCCTGTCACCCGATGACAGGAAGACGAGGTGGCGGTTGATCGAGCCGTCGGCGGATGCCGCCAGGGAAAGGTCCTTCCCTTGTTTTCCCCTCCTGAAGTGAAAGTCGCACTCCAAAACCGGCCGGCAACAGCCGGGACAGCCGGTGCGACAGGGCCATCACGCAGGCGCGGGTCACGCGAGAATCCGCGTGCCTTGCGGCTGACGCCTTTTATTCCCCCAAAGGAGGCCTTTCCCATGTGTGGCATTGTCGGATATGTGGGGCCGCGTGATGCGGCGTCGGTCGTGGTGAACGGTTTGAAGCGCCTGGAATACCGGGGGTACGATTCTGCCGGATTGGCGCTGTTGACGGAAGAGCAAGACCTCAAGACCGTGCGCGCGGTCGGCAAACTGTCTCAGCTGGTCGAGCGGCTGCAGGCTGAACCGCTGTGCGGTCACATCGCCATCGGGCACACGCGCTGGGCCACGCACGGCGGCGTCACCGAGCAAAACGCGCATCCCCACCTGGGATTGAATCGCCGCGTGGCCGTCGTGCACAACGGCATTATCGAAAACTACGCCCTCTTGCGCCAGGAGCTGCAGGATCAGGGCGTCATCTTCACCTCCGAGACGGACACGGAGGTGATTGCGCAGCTGGTGGATGCCGGGCTGCAGGATGGGGAGCTGCTCACGGCTGTGCAGCGTGCGCTTCCGGAAATCGAGGGTGCGAGTGCTTTCGTCTTTCTCAGCGCGCGCGAGCCGGGACGGTTGGTAGCTGCCCGGCTGGGCAACGCTGGCGGGATCGTCATTGGCCTGGGGGAGGGCGAAGCCTTTGTCGCCTCGGACATTCCGGCCATCCTCGAACACACCCGCCGCGTGATCTTCCTGGAGAGCGGGCAGCTGGCGGCGTTGACGCCGGAGCGCGTCGAGATTTTCGATCTGCAAGGACGGCGCCTTGAGCCGACCATTCATGTCATTTCCTGGGATCCGGTCGCCGCCGAGAAGGGACAGTACCGTCACTTCATGCAGAAGGAAATCGCCGAGCAGCCCCGCGCGATCACCGACACGATCCGTGGACGGGCGGATTTCCACTCGGGGCGGGTACACCTGGATACGCTGCCTCTCACCGCAGCGGAGGCCCGCGCTTTGCGGAAGATGACCATCGTGGCCTGCGGCACCTCGTATCACGCCGGACTGGTGGGGAAATTCCTCCTGGAAAACCTGGCGCGCCTGCCCGTGGAAGTGGATTATGGCTCGGAGTTCCGCTACCGCGACCCGCTGATCGGCCCGGAAGATGTGGTGCTGGCGATCACGCAGTCGGGGGAGACGGTGGACACGCTGGCAGCGATGGAGGAGGGGCAGGCGCGCGGGACGCGGCTCTGGTCTATCGTCAACGTGCTGGGCAGCCAGGCGCAGCGCAGTTCCAACGGCTACATCCTCATGCAGGCCGGGCCGGAAATCGGGGTGGCCTCGACCAAGGCGTTCACGACCAGTTTGGTGGATCTCTATCTGCTGGCGTTGGCGCTGGCGGAGAAACGCGGGGTGATGGACGGGCCGGCGTTGCGGCGGGCGGTGGATGATCTCGCCCGGTTGCCGCAACTCGTGGGGCAAGTGGCCGAGGAGCTTCCCCTCTATCACCAGCTGGCCGAAATCTTCCACAAGCGTGAGCATTTCCTGTACCTTGGACGTGGCATCAACTATCCCGTCGCCCTGGAGGGCGCGCTCAAGCTCAAGGAGATTTCCTACATTCACGCTGAAGGCTATCCCGCCGGTGAGATGAAACACGGTCCCATCGCCCTGATTGACCCGCTCATGCCGGTGGTGACTCTGGCACCGCGGGATAGCGTCTACGACAAGATGCTCAGTCAGATGGAGCAGGTGCACGCCCGGAATGGGGTCGTCATCGCCGTGGTGCAGCAGGGGGATACCCTGGCTCACGAGCGCGCCGATTATGTGCTGGAAGTGCCGGTCAGCTCGCCGTATCTCAGCCCCGTGCTGAACGTGATCCCGCTGCAATGGCTGGCGTATGCCATCGCCGTGCGGCGCGGCGCGGATGTGGATCAGCCGCGCAATCTGGCGAAGAGCGTGACGGTGGAGTGAGGTGCAGACTTTCTCGCTCGACCCCTCGGCCCATTGACGCCGAGGGGTTTTGCTTATACAATGAAATCAATGCGGCAAGGGCGCCATAGTTTGCGACTGTGGCATCGTGCGTGTGACTCCCCGAGCGATTTGACCGCTGGGAGGAGATGTCCCCCCAATCATATCGAGGCGTTGCTCTCTGCTTTCGGTCCATTGTTCACTGAAGATAAGGAGAAAACCATGACGGGGTACGGCGAATTCAGGGCGGATTTGGCGGGTGGTTTGCGCGGCGTGACCGCAGCATTCGACATGCTGCGCGGTTCGCTGGGCACGGATGACGCTCTCTACGCGAGCGAACAGCTGGCGCGGGCGGCGGAGCGCTACGAGCACCAGGTTGCCGGCTCGCGGCGCGCGGCGTTCGACGAGGCGCTGGTCAAGGGCCAGGCGGCCACCCCCGAGCGTGAGCGAGTCGCGGCGGAGATCCTTGCCGGCGTTGTTGCTGATATGGAGGTCGCCGCGGCGTTGTTCGTCGCCGGCGGCGCCGTAGGCGAGACGCCAGAAGCGGCGACGCCAGAGGAGCTCGAGGCCGTCTCCAGGGACTTGCAGCAGGTGACGCAGGCGGTCGCCGGGCCGGAGCTGGCGGCGCCGGACACCCTGCGGCGTTTTGGCCTCGACGAGGTCCCCGCACCTGCCAAAGCCGCTGCGGTCCCTGACGCGCCGACGGCAAAGGCGGCCTTTGAGAAGCAACTTGAGGCGGTCTTCAAGGCGCTGCAAGAGGAGACGAAGAAAGTGCTGACCGCCGCGCTGACCGGCGTGGACGACCTCGACGATAAGCTGTTGGGAGAGGCGATCGGCATGATCGGCAAACAGGCGGGCGCGCTGCCGGGCCTGGGCAAGCTGGTGTCTAAGGGATTGGCGCTGGCGGTGAAAGCGATGGACGCGCTCACGGAGCTGCTGGGAAAAGACCTCGTCCCGGAGCTGCAGAAGAAGGCGGAGGAACTTCTCAAGACGCTCAAAGAGGGCGGCAATCTTGTGGATCAGTTCCTGGCCTACAGCCTGGGCGTTACCCCTTCGACTCAGACGATTCGGGAGCTGCTGGCCCAAACGACGGCGGATGGCGCCGCCATTGACAGCGGTGTGCAAAAACTGCTGGCGCTTCAAGCGCACTTCACCGGGCAGGCGGCGATGATGGGACGCCTCGTCAAGGCGTTGAACACCGGCAAGAAATTCGTGGGGAAGCTGCTCCCCGAGGCCACGGCGGTGCTGCTCTTTGGCACTTTCTACCTGGTCGCCATGGACTTCACCCTGCTCAACGCGATGGATCACGCCGATACGACCACGTTGATCACCTTTGTGCCGGGGGTCGTGCAGATTTCCAGGGCTGCCCTGGCCTGAGAGACGGCATGCTCGCGGCGCAGCTCGCCCAACTGCGGGCCGATTTTGAGAGTCTGCTGCGGGTGGTGGACGCTCCACAGCTGCCGGCCCCTTACGGCAGATTGCTCAGCGGACACTTCAAGCGCGCCGTCAGCCCGCTCCTGCACGACCTCGCGGCGCTCGAGGCGCAGGCCGCCGCTGGCAACGTGGCAGAGGCGTGGGCCGCTTTCGCCACTCTGGAACTGCGCGCGCAGGCGTTGTTTGAAGAAGCGTTGGAATTCCTGGGCGGCGTGGCCCTCCGCGAGCTGCCGCCGGCGCAGGCCCTCGCCGATCACGCCCAGCGTTTCATCGAAGGGCTGATCCAGGAAGCGGGCGTCCCCTGGTCCCCCGTGGTGATCCTGGGCCGGCGGACGGCTGACGATCTCCCGGAGGCGCTGGCGGTGGAAGAGGGGCCTGATGATGTTCTCGTTCGCCTGCCGCTCCCCCGCTGGGACGTGTGGTATCTGCCCCTCCTGGCGCACGCTTACGGCTTCTGGATCGCCAAACGCGGGCGCAGTGCGGCGCTCGAGGCCTTCGTCGCTGCGCGTGAAGCCGCCCTCG
>JAAZNO010000202.1 GCA_012798275.1 Chloroflexota bacterium | reverse complement strand
GGCACTGGCATCTCCTGGCAAAACGCGATGCCCCCCAGGTCAAAGTTGGAGACATGACAGCCCGCGATGAAGACGCCGCGCCCCGTGTCGGCGGCGGCCTGCAGTCGCGCCCGCGTCTCTGGCAACACCCGCACCGGCGGCTCGAATTCCGCCACGCGCGTGCGTCCCCGGCCGACATTGCGAAACAGCTCGTAGTAAGCGCGCGCCGCCTGCCGGAAAACCTCATAGGCATTCGCTCGCACCGCTTCGGGCGACGCCTCCGGCCCCAACACATGCCGTTGATTATCAAAGACGGCGGCGCGCAGGTCGCTGTCGAAGCTGACCAGCACGCGCGCACCCAGCCGCGCCACCTGCTCCCCGACAGCGCGGGGAAGGTGTCGGCCCACCGAGAAGGCCACCCGCACCGGCCACCCCTTGCCGAAAAACGCCTTGGTGCTCATTCGGCGCCTCCCAGCACCCGCGGCGCCTCGATGAGCACCGGCAGCCCGCGCGCCAGACAGAACGCCACGGCAATCCACGAGGCAATCTGCGCTGCGAGGGCCACACCTCCCGCCGCCACATGCCCCAGCGTGTTGAGGCCATGGGCCAGGGCCAGCAGGATAAAGGCCACCGCTTTTGCCACGCCGAAGGGCGCCCGCAGCCACGGCGAACCGACCAGGAAGCGCCCCACCTTGCTGCGCATCAACTCAAAAGGCTTGAGGCCCCGCGCCGGCGCTACCGAGCGCACCGAATCCACAAACGTGCCGCGAATCACCACAATCAAAGGGATCGCCACAGGAATCAACCGTAAATGGGCAAAAACCATCCACAGCGCGTATTCCACCGCCCGATCGGCGGCAATGTCCAGCACACTGCCCAGCAAGCTCGTCTCTCCCCGCGCCCGCGCCAACACGCCATCGAGGGTGTCCATCAAGATCAGCACCAGAATCAAGGGGGCGGCGATCAATTGCGCCGTCGCCGAAGCGCCGTACAGCAACGCAATGATGATCCCCAGCAAGGGAATGCGCGAGAGAGTGATCCAGTTCGCCAACATGTTTTGCTCCTCGGAAAATAGAGATCAGTGAGCCGTGAGTCGAGAGCTGTCGTAGTCACAACTCACAGGGTAACTGTTCAGCCATGGGCTAAAAAACGCAAGGTTTCCTGGCGACTGCTGAAGATTGAGAATCAACTCTTGCCCCCTATCCCCTGGTCCCTTCCCCCCGCGCGCGCCGGGGGAAGGGGAACTTTTTTTGTGGGGTTTTGCAGGCGGGCTACGCCCGCCTGCAAGCCCCCTATTTTTTTCTCCCCTTCCCCAACGGCGCCTGCGCCGTTGGGGAAGGGGCAGGGGGTGGGGCAAAAGCTACAGTTCACAAAGGTTCATCCATCGCCGTCTGGCTACCTGGCGCCAGGCTGAGCAGCTACCACACATTTTCATTCTTGGATGATGTGCGCCAGCACATGACGTCTCCTTCAAAAAATAGCGAATGGCGAATAGAATACATTTTCACGTTTCGTACGTCGTTTTCTTACGGGCCTATCTCCAACAGGCCCTCGCGCCACACCCGCTGCATGGCGCGGAGAGCGAGCACCGGCTGCAGTTCCGCCGCTGCCGGC
>JAAZNO010000201.1 GCA_012798275.1 Chloroflexota bacterium | reverse complement strand
GCAAAACCCCCTTATTTTTTCTCCCCTCCCCAACGGCGTTTGCGCCGTTGGGGAGGGGGCTGGGGGAGGGGCAAAAGCTACAGCTCACAAAGGTTCATCCATCGCCGTCGAACTACCTGATGCCAGGCTGAACAATTACCGCACATTTTCATTCTTGAATGATGTGCGCCAGCACATGACGTCTCCTTCAAAGCACGGAATTGAGATTTGGGGACCGGCGGCAGGGGCGTCGTCCCCGATATTGACTTCGGCGCTGAGTCGTTTCATCTTCCTGGAAAGGAATTGTACTCCGGGTTGGCGCTTTTTACAACTGCGAAAGTTGAGGACTTTGCGTTTTCGGAGTATACTTAGAGTGGCTCTGATGGGATTGACTCCGGCTCAGGCGAGGTGACTTATGGCTACCCACACGGTTTACGACCTGAAATCCGTCAAATTGCCCTACCTCTCGGGAACGCTCCTTAAGGCTTTTGTCGCTCTTCTCGAAAGTCCCCTGGGAGGCTTGTTGCTTCCCAGCCTGTTGCAAAACGCCGGCGTCACTCACCTGCGTCGCCTGCATTTCGACGAGGCGCCCACGAATTTCCCTCTCCACGTTGTGGGAGCGCCGGCCCCTGCTGCGGCAGCGATACCGGAGGCGGAATGGCCTGCGCGAGCCTCGCATGGGCCTGGATTCCGGTTCGCCAGCGCCGGGGATTACACGGCGGCGTATCGCAGCGGCGCCGTGTCTCCCGAAGACGTCGCCCGGCAGGTGCTGGCAGCGATCGCGTCCAGCGATGCCGCGGAGCCCCCTCTGCGGGCGATGATCGCCGTCAAGTCGGAGGAGGTCCTGCGGTTGGCGCACGAGTCGGCGCAACGGTATCGGGAGGGGCGTCCTTGGGGCCCGCTCGACGGGGTGCCGGTGGCCGTGAAGGATGAGCTGGACATGACGCCGTATCCTACCACGGTGGGCACGGCGTTCCTCGGCCAGACGCCGGCGATTGAGGATGCCACGGCCGTGGCGCGATTCCGCGCGGCGGGGGCGTTGTTGATCGGCAAGGCCAACATGCACGAGATCGGCATCGGCGTGACGGGGTTGAATCCCCATCACGGGACGGCGCGCAATCCCTACAATCCGGCGCATTACACGGGTGGCAGTTCCAGCGGGGCGGCGGCGGCAGTCGCGGCGGGATTATGTCCCATCGCCATCGGCGCTGACGGCGGCGGCTCGATTCGTATCCCGGCGGCGTTTTGCGGTGTGGTGGGGCTGAAGCCGACGTATGGGCGCGTCAGCGAATTCGGCGCGGCGCCGTTGGATTGGAGCATCGCGCACATTGGGCCGCTGGCGGCCAGTGTGGCGGATGCCGCGTTGGGCTATGCGGTGATGGCCGGCCCGGACCCCCGCGACGCGCTGTCCCTCCTCCAACCGCTGCCCACGCTCGACGGGTGGGATGCGGCGGAGATCCAGGGGCTGCGGATGGGTGTATTCTGGCCCTGGTTCCGTCACGCGACAGCGGAGGTCGTCGCGGCCTGCGAGGCGCTGCTGGCGCAATTTGAGGGACTCGGCGCAGAAGTCCATGAGATCGTGATTCCGGATCTGGAGGCGGCGCGAGTGGCCCATCTCGTCACCATCGCTTCGGAGATGGCCCAGGCGATGGAGCAGTTCCATGCCGAACATCACCGCGAGCATGGGCTGGATGT
>JAAZNO010000200.1 GCA_012798275.1 Chloroflexota bacterium | reverse complement strand
TATTTTAACGTTAAAATCAAGATAACTGTTCAGCCTGGCGCCAGGTAGCCAGGCTGCATTTGATTCTTTATAATAGCGGATCGGGAATCTACGCCGTCCTTTATCGGTGGCTGAACAGTTACGTCACCTTTTATGTTGCTATCGGGTACCGTTGACATCGCCGTCACGAATCTGAGCAATTCCTGGTAGGAACGTAAGTGATTCCTAATAGGAACGTAAGTGATTCCTAATAGGAACGTAGATGATTCCTTGTAGGAATGTGAATGATTCCTAGTAGGAATCTGACGCTGCTCCTCCCGCCTTCGGCATTGTCGCTGTGGGGGGAGCGACCTTTCTCGAGCAGTTCATGGAATCCTCAGGATGCTCAGCATTCCACAACGCGACGAGCTCATCCCTGGCCTGACCGATGTTGTCGCGATGGAAACGCCATGTGCTGGCGCACACCATCCAAAAATGAAAATGTGAGTCGGTTGGGGATGGAATCCCCAGCCTGACACGAGCCAACCGCGCTGAAGCGCGTTGTTTGAGGACGTAGTAGCCCCGCGGGCCAGGAATTTCTAATCTTATGCGTGAAATTCGTGTTCATTCGGGGCCGTTTTCGAGGAAGCATTTGTCGGATTCGACTTCTGGGTTATGATTGACTCAATCGCATGACGTGCAAAGTGCGACCTCGCCGTGGGAGGCCATAGTTGGGTAGAGAAGCCATCGCCAAAGAAACTCTGAGCCCGCCAGAGCGCGCTTTTCTGGTCGGCGTAGACTGGAAAAGCAGGCCCGAAGGGCGCTATGTGGAACACGCCTGGAGCGCCGCTGAATCCCTCGCGGAGCTCGAACGCCTTGCCGAAACCGCCGGCCTTGAAGTGATCGGCAAGTCCACCCAGCGGCTGGATCAGCCCCACCCGGCGACCTTCGTGGGCAAGGGCAAGGCCGAGGAAATCGCCGGCGCCGTCCACGAACTCGGCGCGGACGTGGTGATTTTCGACGACGAGCTCAGCCCTCGCCATCAGCGCGAGCTCGAAGCCATTTTCGGCGACAAAGTCAAAGTGCTGGACCGCACCGGCTTGATTCTGGACATCTTCGCCCTGCACGCCAACACGCGCGAAGGCGCCCTGCAGGTGGAACTGGCGCAGTACGAATATCGCCTGCCCCGCCTCACGCAGGCGTGGACTGACCGCGCCTATTCGCAGCAGACCGGAGGACGCGCGGGCGGCGCGACCGGCGGCGTGGGCCTCCGCGGCCCCGGCGAAACGCGGTTGGAGCTGGATCGCCGCATCATCCGCCGACGCATCGCCCAAATCGAGCGCGATCTGGAAGAGGTGCGCGCCCATCGCGCCCGGCATCGTCGTCAACGACGGCGCGGCGGTCTACCGAGTGTGGCGCTCGTGGGCTACACCAACGCGGGCAAGTCCACCCTGCTCAACGCCCTCAGCGGTTCGGAAATCTACGTCGCCGATGAGCTCTTTGCCACCCTCGACCCCACCATCCGCCGCGTAGACCTGCCCGGCGGCACCGCGATCCTCATCACCGATACCGTGGGCTTCATCCAAAAGTTGCCCACCACGCTCATCGCGGCCTTCCGCGCCACGCTCGAAGAAGTGCAGGAGGCCGATCTGCTGTTGCACGTCATAGACGCGAGCCATCCGCAGGCCCGCGAGCAGGCCCGCGCCGTCTATGACACCCTGCAAGAAATCAGCGCGAGCGACATCCCCCTCCTCACCGCGCTCAACAAGGTAGACCGCTTTGAGGATCCGCAGGCCGCCGGATTGGCGCTCTACGATCTTCCCAACACAGTGGCGATCTCCGCGCTGACGGGCTACGGTCTCGAGACGCTCAAACTGCGGCTGGAAGAAGCGCTGGAAGCCGAAATGGCCCGCGTCAAAGTGCAACTGCCCTTCGACCGGGGCGATTTAGTCAGCCTCTTCCACGAACGGGGCCTGATCCAGACGGAAGAATATCAGGAGCAGGGCACGTACATCGTCGGCAGGATTCCGCACCCGTTGCTGCCCCAATTCGAGGCCTACCAGGTCAAGGCCCGGCGGCGCTGAAAGAGTCCCCCGGCTCCAGGAGGTGACATGCCCAACCGACCGCATTGGCGCACCCAACAACAACAGGATCGCTTCTTTCAGCAGGCCAAGAGCGAGGGTTACCGCGCGCGCTCGGCGTACAAGCTGCTGCAGCTCCAGGAGAAATTCCACCTCATCCGGCGCGGAGACGTCGTCGTGGACCTGGGCGCCGCGCCGGGCTCATGGTCGCAGGTGCTCGTGGACCTCGTCGGACCGCAGGGGCGTGTCATCGCCGTGGACCTGCAAACAATCGAGCCACTTCCCGGCGTGACCTTTCTGCAAGGGGACATGACCGACGCGCAAGTGCAAGCGGCGCTCATCGCCGCGGCGGGTGGCCCGGTGGACGCGGTGGTGAGCGACGCCGCGCCGGGGACGACCGGCGTGAAGTTGCACGATCACGTCCTCTCCATGGAACTGGCCCGCGCGGCGCTCGCCGTGGCGCACGCCCTGCTCAAACCGGGCGGCAACCTGGTGATCAAAGTCTTTCAAGGGGAGGACCTCCCCGCCGTGATTCACGACGTCAAAATGGCCTTTCAACCGGTCAAAATCCATAAGCCGGAGGCCTCGCGGAAGGAATCATGGGAACAATTCATCGTCGCCAAAGGCTACAAGGGCAAGCCAGCGGCTGAAGCATGAGAGATGATCCCGGAAGAACTGCATCTACGTAATTTTCTGTCGCATCGTGAGACCGACCTCGACCTGCGCGGCGTGCACGTCGCCAGCCTGATCGGCGACAACGGCGCCGGCAAATCCGCGCTGCTCGATGCCCTCACCTGGGCCGTGTGGGGACGGGCGCGCACGCCTTACGGCCACGACGAAGCGCTCGTCCAGCAAGGCGAGACCCTCATGGAAGTCGAATTCGTCTTCCGCATGGCCTATCAGGGCGGGGAAGAGCATCGCTTCCGCATCCTGCGTCGCCGCGACCAACAGGGCCGGCGCTCCGCCAGCTCGACCCTCGATTTTCAGGTGCAGACCGCCAATGGATGGCGCTTGCTCAACGGCAATGCTCTGCGTGAGACGCAAGCGCGCATCATCGAACGCCTCGGCCTGGATTACGACACCTTCATCAATTCGGCCTATCTGCGGCAGGGCCACGCGGACGAGTTTACCGTGCAGACGCCCTCCGACCGCAAGCGGGTCCTCAGCGTGATCCTGGGGCTCGAGCAGTGGGAGCGCTACGCGGAGCGCGCCCATCAGGCGCTCGCCACGGTTCAGGCGGAAGAGAAGGAGCTCGCCCGGCGGATCGCCGAGATCGAACAGGAATTGACGCAGCGTCCCGTCTATCAAAAAGCGCTGGTCCAGGCCGAAGCCGAGGCCCAGGAAGCGGCCGGTCGCGTGAAGGAGGCGCAAGAGGCTCTCGATGCGCTCACCCGCGTGCAGGAACAGGCGGCCGCCCTGCAACGCCAGCTCGCCGAGGCCCGACGTCGCACCGACGAGGAACAACAGCGCCTGGCCGACCTGCAACGGCAACAGCGCGCCCACGCAGAGCGCCGTCGCGCCTACCAGGAGCTCCTGGAACGGGCGCCCGCCATCGAGTCTCGCCTCAAGGACTATCAGGCGGCGCTGGCGGAAGAGCGCGCCTGGAGCGAGAAATTGGGCCAGGCGGCGCGCTTGCAAGAGGAAAAAGCGCGGGCGGAAAAGGCCCTCACCCGTGAGGCGGACGCCCTGCGTCAGCGCATCCACGCGCTGGAGCTCGAAAGCGCGCGCCAGGAGCAAGCGCTGGCCGCCGCGCGCGCCCGCATCGAACAGGAGATCCGCGAACGCCAGGGCCAGATCCGTCCCCTGCAGGAACGGCTCCCGACGCCGGAGTTCTTCGCCCGCCTGGAGGAGATCGAAGGGCAGCTGGAATTCACGGCGCAGGTGGCGGAAGAGCTGGAGAAAGCGCGCGCTGACCTGCAAGAGGCGCAGATGAAGCGCAGCGGCCTGATAGAGCGCAATCGCCAGCTGAAGGCACTGATGGGAGAGACCAAAGAGCGGCTCGACGCGCTGGAGCAGGCGGAAGCCAGCTGCCCCCTCTGCCGACAGCCGCTCACTTCGGAGCATCAGGCGCAGCTGCTAGCGCAACTCCGGGCCGAGGGCAACGCCATGGCGGAAGAACATCGCCACAACGCGCAGGGGGTGCGCGACTTGCAGGCGCAGGAGGCCGCCCTCGAGCAGCAAATCCGCGAACACGACAAAACCCTACATCTGCGCACGCAGCTGGAACAACGGCTCGACTACATGCGGCAGCAGTTGGAGCAGGCCGAAGAAGCTCGCCGGCGCATCGCGGCGTTCGAGGCAGAGATCGCGGCGCTCCGCAAGCAGCTGGAGATGGAAGCCTACGGCGAGGCGGAACGTGAGGCCCGCGCGCGGTTGCAGGCCGAGCGGGACGCCGTCGCCGCGCGCCTCGCTGCCGGGGAATACGCGCCCGAGGCGCGAGCGGCGCTGCAGGAAGTGCTCGCCGAACTGGCGCGCCTGGGTTACGACGCCGCTGCCCACAACGCCCTCAAAACGCGCGTGCAAGCGCTCGCCAGCGCCGAAGCCGATTACCGCGAGCTGGAGAAAGCGCGCGTCGGCGTTCAAGGCGAGGAGGAGGCGCTCAAGCGGCTGACGCTCGAAGGCGCGGCGCAGGAGCAGCGGCTGGCGCAGCTGGGACAGGAACGTCAGGCGCTGCAAGCGGCCTACGAGGCGCTCCGTCCGCAGCTGGAGACCGTGCCGCGAGTGCAGCAAAGCGTGCAAGAGGCCCGGCAGCGAGAGGCGAGCGCGCGGCAGCGGGTCGGAGCCATGCAGCAGCAGCTGCACGCGCTCGACACGCAGGAGCGCCGGCTCGTGCAGCTGCGCGAGCAGCACCTCGCTGTAGGTCAACGCAGCGCCCGGCTCAAGGAATTGCGGGAGGCCTTCGGCGTCAACGGCATCCCCGCGATGATCAT
>JAAZNO010000199.1 GCA_012798275.1 Chloroflexota bacterium | reverse complement strand
CAAGCGCTCGAAGAGCTCGCGCCGTTCCGCCGGCAAGGGCAAAGGCGACTGCGGCCTGCGGATCCCCATCAATCCCAGCAGCTCCACGTTTGCCCGATCATAGAGCGGCGCAATCCAGTAGTCATTCCAGAGGATCAAGCCGTCCTGCGATTCCGCCGTCGTACTTTCCGCGAGGGGGAAACCGGCGATGTCATCCGCCGTGATGTTAAAGCCGCACCAGATGTCCCGCTGCAGGAGGCCATTCTCCAACGCCGCGATGAAGCCGGCGTCGCTCTGTACCAGCTCACACAACGCCGCAAGGATGTTTTCCAGGAACTGCCGCAGGTCAGCGGTCGTGAGCAGGCTTTGGCTGAGCTCTTGCGCGCGCACCACTTCCTCCCGCCCCTCACGGTAGAGCGCCAGATCCAACAACGGCTTGGCCAGCTCGACCCCGAGCTGTACCAGGATGACGGCAGCGGCCACCGCGAGCAATGACAGGGTGTATTGTCCCAGCCCCAAGGCGTGCTCCACCGTGCGCCCAACGCCAAAAGCAATCAGGGCCACCAACGCCGCAAACGGCCCGCGCAGCAAGAAGCGCACCAGCCGATGCTTGATGACGCGGTCTGGGGTCAACGCGCCGATGAAAGCCACCGCGTAAGCCATGAGCGCCAGCATCACGCCGACGGCGATGTTGCCCAGCAACAGCAAAGCCCACAGCAGGATCCCCGGCAGCGCTACAGGCCACCCCATAATCAACAAGTAGGGGAAGACGCCCAAAGCCGGGGCAATGAAGCCGATGGAAAGATAGGTCATGCGCCGCCGGGCGGCATGGGTGTAACACCGGCGTCGCGCCGCCAGGGTCTGACGCAAGCCCCAGAACAACGCCAGGGCAAACAGCAGCGCAAAGGGGTAGAACAACGGCCCCGGATGCAAGAAAGCCGCGCCCTCTTGCTTGACGCCGTTGTGCACCACGAGGTCGGTCGTCACAGCCAGCGCGGCGATCACGGCGCTCAGCACGTAGCTGCCGATGCGCAGCCAATGCGGAAAGTGATCTTGCTGCACGACATGACGGATCGCGCGGGTGAATTCGAGGTACAGCGTGGGCGTGAAGGCGATCCCCAGCCATTGCCAGCGCAACAGCGACTCCGTGAGGCGGGGATTTTGCGCGTCTCCCATCAGCAAATCCGTCAGATACACGAACACGACGCACGCCAGCAAGCCGCTGAAACTGCGCGCTACCCGGCTATCCCGATTGTAAAAGAACAGGTACAGCTGGAGGGCAAAGGCGGTCGCGCCGACCCCCACACTCAAAACGTCATTGGCGCCGATGAGCAGCTCTGGCCAGTTCATACTCTCTCCCCCAGCGTGGCCCGTTCCAACGCCGGGTTTTGCCGCAGGAACACGGTCCTCAAATCCGCCTGCGGAAAAACAGGCCCATTTCCTGGCCCGGCCAGTAGGCCTCCTGAAAGCCGCACGCCACAAAGCGCTGCTTCTGCGCAAAGGCGATGGCAGGCTGCGCTTTGAGGGTGCATTCCAAGATCAGCTGTTCGACGTTGCGGCGCAGGCACCAGGTGATGGCGTATTCCAGCAGCTTCTCGGCGATGCCCTTGCGGCGGAAATCAGGCACGACCACCAAATCGCCGATGCGCGCCTGCCGATGCTCCACCTCCACGACGAGGGCCAGGTAGCCCACAATTTTGTTGCGTTCGACGGCCACCCAGAACGCATCCCGCCGTTGCCAGGCGACAAGGCGTTCCTCCGGTGTGTAGGCCGGTGCGATGGTCTGCTTGCGCGGCAGGCGAATTTCACGGAAACGCATCCCCCATTCCTTCTCGCCGTGCAGCTCTTCCACCTGCCACGCGATTTCCGTCTCGTAGCTCGCATCCAGTTCCAGACACGCCTTCAAATCATCATTCCGAGCCGAACGAATGCGCACGTGCTACCTCCCTACTCCCGCTCAGGGGCTGATAAATACTGGGATGACACAGTCCGTCGTGTTCCCGTACACATCTACCACCACCAGGCGGAAACGATGCGGCCCCCCCACGGGGTAATCGCCGGTAATCGTCCAATACCCCAGAATGCCGCTGCTGACCGGACGATCGAATTGCGCGATGAAGTTGGGCGTGTTCGCGCCCTGGAACTGGATTTCGAACTTGTAATAGGCGAACGAGTTGATCTGCGCCGTGCCCCATACTTCGACCGTGCCCTTGACCGAGCTGCCGGCGACCGGCGCCGTGATCTGCACATCCGGCGAGGGGCAATTCGGCGGTTCCAACGGCGGGAGCGACGTCGCCGTCGGCGCGACGGTCGGCGTCTCCGTCACAGCGCTTGCGGTGGGAGTGGGGGAAGGCGCGCCGGGAGTCTCCACCGCAGTGTTTTCCGCCGTGAGAGTGGGGGTTGCCGTTGGCGCCGGGGTGGCAGTGGCCGTCGGGACCGGGGTGATCCCCGCTGCCAGCTGCGTCGGCTCCGGGGTCAGGGCGACCTGCTCCGCCGGACGCAAGACCGTGATCCCAAAGACAAGCAGCCCCAAAGCCACAAACAGCCCCACCATCACCCAGGCGCGGCGCTCCTGGCGCTGCGTGACCTCACGTTCCAGTGAGAAACGCGCCGCCCGCAGCCGGCGATGAGCCGCCGAGGCCAGGAAGACATAGACGACCGCGCCTATGCCACACGCGATGTAAAACAGCACGGCTTGCCGCGCCAACCAATCCAGAATCGTTGCCATCGGTACAGCTAGGCCGGGCTGAGAAGCGGCGAGCTCAATACCCCACGAATGATGGTTTCCAGGCGCGGCACCAGAATCCGTCCGGCTTCCAGGACTTCCTCATGATTCGGGGGCGGACTGCCCTCCTCGCCTACGAGGCGGTTGGAGATGCCCGAAAGGCCCAGCACCTCCATCCCACAATGCCGGGCGGTGATGACTTCCGGCACGGTGGACATGCCGACCGCATCGGCGCCGATCAACCGCAAGAAGCGCACGTCCGCCGGCGTCTCAAAAGCCGGCCCGGCCAGGCAGATGTAGACGCCCTGGTGGTGAGGAATCGCCGCCCGCAGCGCGATCTCATGGGCGACCGCCCGCAGGCGCGGCGTATAGGCGTCGTTCATGCTGGGGAAACGCGGGCCGAACTCTTCCAGGTTCGGCCCGAAGAGCGGATTGTGCCCCGTCATGCCGAGCAGGTTGATGTGATCCCGCAAGATCATCACCTCGCCGGCCTGATAGGCCAGGTTGAGTCCACCCGCGGCATTGGTCACGATGAGGGTTTCCACCCCCAGGAGCCGCATCACGCGCACCGGCAGGCCGACCTGCGCCATGGTGTTGCCCTCGTAAAAATGTCCCCGTCCCTGCATGGCAATGACGGCGCGCCCCTCCAGCTCCCCCAGGACCAATCGCCCGACATGCCCTTCCACGTGCGCCGCCGGGAAATGGGGGACCTCGCCAAAGGGAATGACGGTCGCGCCGGTGATGGAATCTGCCAGGGCATTCAAGCCCGAACCGAGAATCATTCCCACGGTGGGGCGAATGCCGCTCCGCTGGCGAATGACGTCTGTCGCCTGCCGATAGTCTTCCATGGTGAAATACTGCGTCATGTTTGCTCCTCTTCGTGATGGGCCGGCCCCTCCCCGGAATCGAAAGCGCGCGGATGGGCCTGATCATAGACCGCGCGTTTGCGTTGACTGGAGACTTCGGTGTAGATTTGGGTGGTGGTGATGCTGACGTGTCCCAGGAATTGCTGCACCTCGCTCAATTCGGCGCCGCCATCCAGCAAATGGGTGGCGAAGCTGTGGCGCAACGTGTGGGGCGTCACTCGCTCTTCCAGGCCGGCCTCACGGGCATACTGCTGAATGATGAACCACAGCCCCTGCCGGGTGAGGGAATGTCCTACCCGATTGAGAAACAGGGTCGTCTCGCTGGCATTGGTGAGCAGGAAGGGCCGCGCTTCTGACAGGTAGCGTCCCAAAATCTGCTGCGCGCGCGGATGCAGGGGGATGAGGCGCTCCTTGTTCCCCTTGCCCACACAGCGCAACACCCCGCCCGTCAGGTCCACGTCGCTCGTGCGGAGGGCGACGGCTTCCGTCGCACGCAGGCCTGTGGCGTAGAGCACTTCCAGCAGCGCGCGATCGCGCAATTTGAGGGGCGTATCCGCGGCCGCAGCGGCGCCCAAAAGCCGCTCGACCTCTTCTTCAGTGAGAGCGTGCGGTAGGCGCCGTCCGACTTTGGGTTGCGGCAACCATTCGGTGAGCTCGCGGGGCAGGTCCCCCTCGGTAAAGAGGAAATGCAGGAAGGACCGCGCCGCGGCAATCTTGCGCGCTACGGTCGCGTCGCTGTAGTCCTGCGCCTGCAAGGAGGCCACGAAGCGCTCCAGCAGTTCAGGCGTGAGCGCGCTCCACGACGTTACTTCCTGCCCTTGCATGAAATCCAGCAATTGCGCCAAATCACGCCGGTAGGCAGCCACGGTGTTCGCGGCGTACCCCCGCTCGTATTGCACATAGTCAAGAAATTGTTTGAGACGTGTCTGCATGTAGTTTACCGCAAGGGCCGTTCCTGAATGCTCGGCCCGGCAGTCTTGAAAAAGATTATAACATAACAAAGAGGAAAACCAAATGCGCTCAGGCCACAAACTGCCAGAGAGCGGCAGCGATGACGTCGGCTGCAGCAGGTCGGGCCAGCGTCAATGCAGCGGCCTGCATTCCCGCGCGGCGAGCGGGGTCAGCGAGCACCGCGGCAACTGCCTCCGCCGCCCGTTGTGGCTGCGGCGCCCACACTGCAGCGCCCCGCGAAACAGTCCACTCCACGTTGCCCGTCTCTTCCCCTGGAATGGCCTGGTACAACACCATGGGCAGCCCCATGATCAGCGCCTCGGCCAGCGTGTTGGGACCGGCCTTGGTCAACAACACGTCCGCCGCACGCAACCACAGCTCCATATTGCCGACGAAGCCTTCCACACGCACCCCCGGCTCGCGCGCAACGAGGGCCTGGCGGAGCGCGGCGTTGCGCCCGGTGATGACGATCAGCTGCGCCTGCGGGGCTGCCTTCCGCACAGCGCGCACGAGGCGCAGAAGGGGTCCGGGGGCATCGCCGCCGCCGGTCACCAGAACCATGGGCGGCTGCTCAGGCAAACCCAGACGGGCACGCGCAACGGCGGGATCCAGGCGTGCGGCGGTCACAAAGCGTGAGTGCACGGGCAGGCCAGCGCAGATGACGCGCTCAGGGGCCATGCCCCACGCCAACGCTCGCGCTGCCGCTTCCGCCGTCGGGACGAAAATCTGCGCGCAAACGGGAGCGCACCACGCCGCGTGAATGCTCACCAGGTCGAGCACCACATTCACCAACGGCGTCGCGGGGTAACGGCGCTGTAAGATCATGCCAAAGGTGTGAGTGAACAGCGGATGAAAGCTGACGACCCCCTCGGCGGGGTGCGCGGCGAGCAACCGCGCGACGGGACCGGCGGTGAGCGGCAGCAGCAGGCGCGCCAGGACTTGCGGAACCAGCGGGTGATTGGTCAGCCCGTAGAAAGCGCCCCACGGCGCCCCCCCTAACCGGGTCATCGCCGGCCACCAGCGCGGGAAACGATCGAAGGGCCATCGGCCAAGAGTTTGCAAGCCGTCGCAGAGGGTGATTTCGACCTCGGCGCCATGGCGCTGTTGCAGTGCCTCACGCACCGCCAGCGCTCCTGAACGGTGTCCCGCGCCGGTCTCTGAATAAAGGAACAAGAAACGTCGGCGAGATGAGGCGCTCATCATGCTCAAGGCTCCGGGATCGGACCACGCTCCACAAACTGTTTAATGCGCGCTTCAAAGTGCGCTCGCGGCACAAGCACGTACCGCTGACAGGTGAGGCACACCGCGCCGATGTCCGCGCCGACCCGCTCAATGCGCCATGTCACGCCGCCGCAGGGATGGGGCTTCCGCAGCACCACGACATCGCCGAGTCGCAAATCCAT
>JAAZNO010000198.1 GCA_012798275.1 Chloroflexota bacterium | reverse complement strand
CGCGGGCTGATGCAGGTCATCCCCTCGACGGGCGCGGAAATCGCCGCGGCGCTCAACTGGCCTCCCGACTATCAGACCGCCGATCTCTACCGCCCGATCGTGAGCGTGCGCTTCGGCACGTGGTATCTGGCGCAGCAGCGCAAGCGCTTCGAGGGGGACCTCTACGCCGCGCTCGCGGCTTACAATGGCGGGCCGGGCAACGCCGCCCGTTGGTGGGAAGCGGCGGGGGGCGATCGTGACCTCTTCGTGGAGCTGATCAGCCTGGAGGAGACCCGCACTTACGTCACCCGCATCGTGCAACACTTTGCGTGGTATCGCTGGCTGTACGCGCCGGCGCCGTAGCCGCCAGCCCGGCGCTGAAGAGAGACCCATCAAAGGGGCGGCAGCAATCACGGTTGCTGCCGCCCCTGCGTGGGTTTGGAATAGAGAGCTCAGTTCCCTACATGTAGCTGGGCATGGCCTTTTTGACTTCGGGTTCCTTGCGCCCGTAGGTGAGCGCCAGGGTGCGCAGGCGGGTCTTGTGTTCAGGTTGCAAGGCCTCCATCCGGAAGCGCCAGGCCCAGTTGCCGGAGGGTTTGGCGGGAGTGTTCATGCGCGCCTCACTGCCCAGGCCGAGCACGTCCTGCAGCGGCACGATCGCCAGATCCGCCACCGATTGATACGCCAACCGGATCAGCGCCCAATTCATCGGTTCGCCGACAGGCCCCAGATATTGCTGCAGCATCTGCCGCTCCTCCTTGCCCACCTTCCAATACCAGCCCATCGTCGTGTCGTTATCGTGCGTGCCGGTATACACCGCGTAGTTAGGTTCGTAGTTGTGCGGCAGATAGGCGTTGGAAGCGTCGGTGGAGAAGGCGAATTGCAAGATCTTCATCCCCGGCAGATCCAGCGCCCGGCGCAGCGCGGCAACTTCGGGGGTGATGAAGCCCAGGTCCTCGGCGATGAGGGGCAACTCCCCCAGAGCGGCCTTGAGCGCGGTGAAGAACTTCAGCCCCGGGCCCTTCTTCCATTTGCCGTTGATGGCGGTCGGCTCGCCCGCCGGGACTTCCCAGTAGGCCTCGAAACCCCGAAAATGGTCGAAGCGGATAATGTCCACGGCGCGCAGCGTCTGCTTAACGCGCTCGATCCACCAGCCATAGCCCTCCTTCGCCAGCGCCTTCCAATTGTAAATGGGATTACCCCACAGCTGGCCGGTAGGGCTGAAGTAATCCGGCGGGACGCCAGCGACGACCGTGGGCAGGCGATCCTCATCCAGCATAAAGTATTCGGGATGCGCCCAGACGTCCACGCTGTCGAAAGCGACGAAGATGGGGATGTCCCCGATAATCTTGAGACCCCGTTCGTTGGCGTAGCGCTTGACCCGCGCCCATTGGCGATCGAAGCAATATTGGAAATAGCGGTGCGCATGGAGGGCTTCGGCGAGCTGCTCGCGCCCGGAGGCCAGCGCCTCCGGCTGACGCGAGGCGAGTTCCCATTCCCAGGTGTTCCAGACCGCCCCGCCGTGAGACTCCTTCAGCGCCATGAAGAGCGCGAAATCCTCCAGCCAGTCGGCCTGTTCAGCGCAGAACTGCTCGAAATCCGCCCGGCGCTGCGGGGAAGCGTGCTCCTGGAAACGCCGCGCCGCGCGGTGCAACAGCGCCGTCTTGAAGGAGATCACCGGGCCGTAGTCCACCCACTCGTCGGGGAAGGCCGGCGCCTCGGCCAGATCTGCCGGATCGAGGTCTCCCTCCGCGGCCAGCCAATCCAGATTGATCAGGTAAGGATTGCCCGCGAGGGCCGAGAAACATTGATAGGGGGAGTCGCCATAACCGGTCGGGCCGAGGGGGAGGATTTGCCACAGCGTCTGCCCGCTTTCCACAAGGAAATCTATGAACTGAAACGCCGCTTCACCGATCCCACCCATGCCATAAGGGCCAGGCAGAGACGTTGGATGCAACAGAATGCCGGCAGCTCGAGGGTAGCGCATGGTATGTCTCCTTCGTAAAAGATAATGGGTCCCTTGCAAGGGCGGGAGGCTCATACCAGGCTGTAACGCGCGGAAAAACCTGTGAGCAGAGCCTCATTTCTGCTCATAAGTATACAACAAAGCCGAAACTCAGCAAGAGCAAAGG
>JAAZNO010000197.1 GCA_012798275.1 Chloroflexota bacterium | reverse complement strand
CTGGAACACATCCAGATCGGCCTGGGTGAAATACCCCGGCATATCGTGCTGCACGTCAAAGACGCCGAGCACCTTGCCACCGGCGATGGCCGGCACCGCTACCTCGCTCTTGGTATCGGGGAGCAGCGGGTTGGGCAGGAAGTTTGGGTTCTTCGTCACATCGTTGACCAGGACGACTTCTTTGGTCCGGGCGGCAGTGGCGACAAGACTCTGCTCATGGTTGAGGGGGATGCTGTGTCCCTGTTCCACCATGATGCGCCCCGGCTCGCCATAGCCGGCGCGGAGCTTGAGCTCGCCCGCCGCCTCATCCACCGTGTAGACATGCACGTAGTAGAGCCCAAACCGCTCTTTGATCAGCGGGATCACGGCTTGTAGCAGGGTATCGGGATCGAGGATCGTTTGTGCCTTCCCGGCAATCTCGGAGGCCACGCTTAATCGCTCCGCATACCGTTCTTGCTCTGCTTCTGACTGTTTAAGGGTCGTGATGTCAGTAGAGGTCCCCAACACCCCGATTACATGCCCGTCTTCGTCCAGGAGTGGGATTTTGCTCGTATCAAACCAGACCACGTTCCCATCCGCCTGATACTGGGTTTCTATGATGTGCAGCTTGGGGACTCCGCCCGCCATTACTTGTTGGTCATCGGCGCGATAGGCATCGGCTTCCGTGTGGGCCCAGGGAAGGTCATAATCCGTTTTGCCGACGATGTCGGCCGGGGTGGCCAGGCCGGCGCCGGTGGCAAAAGCCTGGTTACATCCCAGATAGACCGAATTTTGATCTTTCCAGAACACCACGCCTGGGAAGTGAGCCAGCACGTTTTGCAGCATTTGCTGCGAGGTGCGTTTTGCCTCTTCCGCCTCCTGACGCTCGGTAATGTCTGTGATGAAACCGGTCAGGAAAAGCAGGCTGCCATCCCCGGCATACACGCCGCTGCCCTGCTCATTGACCCATTTCATCGTGCCATCGGCAGTGTGAATCCGATAGGTAAGCCGGTAGGGTTGGTGAAGCGCCACTGCGGCTTGAACACCCTGCCAGACATACTCGCGGTCATCAGGATGGATCAGCTCGTTATAGGTGTGTTTACCGCCGATTGTTAAGTCGGCAGAAGCGTAGCCGGTCAAAGCCAGACTGCCCTCACTGATGAACTCGGCTGGCCAGTCCGGCTTGTTTAACATGCGATAGGCCATGCCGGGCAAGCTGCCCAACAAGGCGGTGTAAAACGTTACATCTTGCGCCTCTTCATGGTCTGGCGCCGCTTCCGGCATGGAACTCTGAACTGGTCTCTTCGTCATAGGCTTTCCTCCTGGTGACTTAGGTAACGCTGTTGAATCCTGAGTGGATAGATAATGACTTTCCGGTGAAGTCTAAAAAACGGGTTTTATGCGAGGCTTACCTTCCAATCCCTGAGAACGCATAATATGTGAGAACGCGATCAACATAGAAGTTTCTCAAGAGGGCAGAATGAGATTTTCAAGTAAGTATCATGGGTGCCGTGTGAGGATTTTTTTTCCCCCCCCCGGCTTCTTTGTAATTTAATTTTTTTGCCTCCTTGAGTAAACCTTCGATATGCCATGTCTGTAGATGGAGCTGCTCAAGTCATAACAATCCAAGAATTATAATCGAAGGCCAGTCGTATCGGGAATGGGGGAGAGCTGCTGTCATTACAATAATTAGAATTCAGTATAACATGGCTTAGGAGAAAAGCAAGCTACGAATAATGACGAGGGGGTTTCAAAATAGAAATGAATGCCCGTCAAAGTTTTCATTTCGGCCCCGAGGCTTCCTTGCCAGCCCATGACTATTTGTGCCTGCGTCGTTTTGACAAAACCCGTGGGCGTGGTATACTTTGACTGCGAGGAAGCGGGACATCCTCGGACCCGGAGGGATGGCCGAGCGGTTGAAGGCAGCGGTCTTGAAAACCGTCGTAGTGCAAACTACCGTGGGTTCGAATCCCACTCCCTCCGCCTTAATAAGTGGACGCGCACCTGGGGAGGTGCCGGAGTGGACGATCGGGGCCGCCTGCTAAGCGGTTGTGGGGACAATAAATCTCCACCCAGGGTTCGAATCCCTGCCTCCCCGCCTGATGTGCCCCTGTGGCTCAATTGGATAGAGCGTTTGGTTGCGGACCAAAAGGTTTCAGGTTCAAGTCCTG
>JAAZNO010000196.1 GCA_012798275.1 Chloroflexota bacterium | reverse complement strand
TCGTCGGCGCCGACGTGGGGACCGGCGTCTCCGTCACAATCACGGGCGTCGGAGTAGGGGGCGCCACCACAGACGGCGTCTCCGTGGCTGTTTCAGGGGCGGGCGTAGTCGCCGCCGGCTCGGGGGTCGCTTCCGAAGTACCGGGCTCGGCCACAGCAGTCTCCTGCGGCGTGACCTCCGTGCCGGTGTTTTGAGCAGCTTCTTCATTCATCTGTTCTTCCAGTTGCGCCACATCATCCCCGGCAGCGGAACGATTGCACCCTGCCAGCGGCGCGGCCAACAACACCACCAGCAACATCAACGCCGTCCATAAAAGCGATTTCCGGGTCATAGAGCTACTCCTTTCTGCAAAGTTACAGCATTATTATACTTCCGAAACAGTGATACCACAAGATAAAAGCAACAGCGAGCCAGAATCCGGAGAGCAGTTCCCCAAAATCACCTTCCCCACAGTTCTTGACGAAAGCCTTGAGCAAGGTATAATGCCCTTCCGCGATGTTGGAATGTATGACAAGGAGTCGAAACTATGTTGGATGCTAATGAACTGCGTAAGGGCACGTGTTTCTTCCTCGACGGGGAATTATATCAGGTCATCGAATATCAACATTACAAGCCTGGGCGAGGGAACGCGATCATTCGCACCAAGCTGCGCAATTTGCACACCGGTACGATCGTACCGCGCAACTTCCTCTCTGGAGACCGCTTTGAAGAAGCCCCAGTAGAGCGCCGCACGATGCAATACCTCTACAACGACGGGGAATTCTTCAATTTCATGGATACCGAGACCTACGATCAGGTACGCGCCAGTCAGGAGCTGGTCGGCGATAACGCCGGCTATCTCAAAGAAGGCATGGAAATCACCCTCACGCTTCACAACGGTGAAGTGCTGGACATCGAATTGCCGCCGGCCGTGGAACTGGAAGTCGTCGCCTCCGAGGTCGCCATTGCGGGCGACACGGCCACCGGCGCCAACAAGACCGTGACCTGCGAGACCGGCCTGCAAGTACAGGTGCCGCTCTTTGTGGAAGTCGGCGATGTCATCCGCGTGGACACCCGCACCGGCGCTTATTCTACCCGCGTGTGAGGGCTGACGCTCCCCGCGACGCGCGGGATGTTGCAACAAGCCATGAGAGTGCGGCGTCGCTTCAGCGCGCCGCACTATTTTTTAGAAGGGCAGGCGGCGCATAGTCGCTGGCCTTCAGGAGGAACCGCGTGCAGGACTACAGTCTCTACGCCGGATGCTGGGTCGCGCTGGACGAGGACGGCAGCGTCGCCGGGGTCGGGGCGACCCCCGAAGAGGCCGGTCGCGCCGGACGGCTTGCCCGTCCCAAGGCGCGCTTGCAGCTGGCCCGCATCACCCCACAAGCCCCCTACCTGGCGCTGCCTCAATGGCCCCTCGCGTTGCTGCGGCCGTTCAGCGCCGATCGGCGCGTGTGGCTCGTCGGCGGCGCGGTGCGCGACCTGCTCCTGGGACGTCCGCCTCACGACTGGGATTTCGCCGTGGAACGTGACGCCGTCGGGCTGGCGCGCCGCGTCGCCAATGCCCTCGGCGGTGCCTACGTCCTGCTCGACGCCGAACGCGATACCGCCCGCGCCATCCTCGAAGATCCCCTCTCCCGCACGCCCGTCACCCTCGACTTCGCCAGCCTGCGAGAGGAAACCCTGGAGCGAGACCTGTTCGCGCGCGATTTTACGCTCAACGCCATGGCGCTCACGCCGGAAGGCGAGCTCCTGGACCCCACGGGCGGACAGCGCGACCTCGCCGCGCGGTGCGTCCGCGTGACGACCCCCGCCAGCTTCACGCAGGATCCGGCGCGGCTGCTGCGCGCCGTGCGCACGGCGGCGGAACTGGGTTTCCACATCGAGCCACAGACCCTCGTCCTGCTGCGCCGCCACGTTCCGGCGATCGAGACCGTCGCGGCGGAACGCATACGGCCAGAGCTCCTGCGTATCCTCCAGGCGGAACCGGCCACGACGACACTTCGCCAGATCGAACACCTGGGGCTGCTGGCGCGCGTCCTGCCGGAAATCGCCGCCCTGCGACAAGTGTCCCAGAGCGCACCGCATCACTATGCGAATGTCCTCGACCACAGCTACGCGGTCATCTCCGCGACGGAGGCGCTCCAGGCGCACCTGCGGGGACGCGAGCCCCTCCCTACGCAAACCCGCGAAGTCGCCGCGCCCTCATGGGCGTGGACGAGCCTCCAGGCGGCGTTGCTGCCCCATCAAACCGCGTTGCTGGCCTACCTGGTGGAACCGGTCACT
>JAAZNO010000195.1 GCA_012798275.1 Chloroflexota bacterium | reverse complement strand
GGCCAACCCCAGGCGATCCATCGAAGCAATCAACACCGGAATGTCGTCCACTCGTTCTATCGTGACAGCAAGTTGCTCGGTCATGCCCACAGCTTACTGCATTTTCCCAAGCTGGTCAAGAAATGAGCGAACCGAAAGCTTGATGCATCAACCATTGGAAATTCATCCCGCGGATTACGACGTCTTCCGCAACGATCTGACCGACACGCCCGCTCGGGCCTGCAGCAGTGAGATTGAATGCGCCGTGCGCGACATCCTCACGGCCATCGGCGAGGATGTGGAGCGCGAAGGGCTGCTCGACACGCCGGCCCGCGTCGCACGCGCTTACGCCGAACTCACCGCCGGCTACCACGTGGATCCCGTGCGGCTCATCAACGACGCCATCTTCGATGTCCAGTACGATCAGATGGTCATCGTGCGCGACATTGACTTCTACAGCCTGTGCGAGCATCACCTGTTGCCCTTCCTGGGACAGGTGCACGTGGCCTACATTCCCCAGGGCAAGGTCATCGGCCTGAGCAAGATCCCGCGCATCGTGGAGATGTTCGCCCGTCGCCTGCAGGTGCAGGAGCGGATGACGCAGCAAATCGCCGAGTTCCTCAACGAGACGCTGCACCCGCAGGGCGTCGCCGTCGTCGCTGAAGGGCTACACATGTGCGCGGCGATGCGCGGCGTGAAGAAAGCCAACGCCCGTATGGTCACCAGCGCCATGCTCGGCACGTTCAGGGAAAATCCTACCACGCGCGCCGAGTTCTTCGGGCATATCGGGCGCGAGCACCTCGATTTTTGAGAGAGGAATTGCACGTCAACTGCCTGGCGCGCGGATACGGTTTAGGATAGGCAAGGAATCCATACGGAGGCGCAGAGATTTTATGTTCTATGCGCCTCTGTATTCAACGCGCGGGATGCTCCTTGAGCTATCCTGAGGTGAGCGCCAACGCAAAGCGCTCAAAGTTACAGCCGCACGCCGTATCCTTTGAACTTTACGTGGCAGAATGCGGCTCGTCCGTCAGCTGGTACCGCAGCACTCCATCGGCGGCGGACACGGACACTCGCCCGGCCGCTTCCAACAAATCCAGATGGGCAATCACCTCGGACAGCCCCAGGAAGAGATCCAGCCGTTGCAGCTGGGGGAAGAAACACCGCGTCAGCTGATAGACGGTCTGCGACTCACCATCCAGCAACGCCGCGATCTCATCCGCCCGCCGATGATGGAAGGCGGACAGCTCCTCACGGTGGGCCTGATAGTCGTAGAGCGGCTCGCCGTGCCCCGGCCAGACCGTCGTGATGTTCAGGGCCGTCAGCCGCTCCAGGGATTGAAAATATTGGATCAGGCTGCGGGGCCGTTCAGAGCTGCCGGGCCAGGGCGGCTCCACGCCGGGATTCGGCGTGATGCCGCGCAACAGGTGATCGCCGGCCAGCAGCGCCCCGCTGGGCCGATGGTAGAAGCAGAGATGGCCCTGAGCGTGCCCCGGCGTGTGCAGCGCCTGCCACTCGCGGTCTCCCCATGGCAACCGATCCCCGTCGTTGAGCTCCACCAGACGGTCGGCCGGCACTCCGCGCTGGCCCTCGAGGCTGCGGAACAGCTCGAGCAGCTGCGCCTGTATCGGCTCCGGCAAGCCGGCCTGGCGCAGCCATTCACCGTACCAGGCGTACCGTTGAGTCAGTTCGGCAGGGGCGGCGGCAATCACCCGTCGGCTGAGCGGGTGACAGTAGATCCGGGCACCGGAGAGGGCCGCGAGTCGCGCCGCCAGGCCATAGTGGTCGGGGTGGGCATGGGTGATGACGATGTGGCGCAGCTCCGTCAACGCATGACCGTGCGCCGCCAATCCGGCTTCCAGCGCCGCCAACGCTTCCGCCGTATCGGGTCCGACATCCACTAACGTGAGTTCCGGCCCCTCCAAAAGATAAACGTTGACCGGTCCCACCGCAAACGGCGTGGGAAGCCTCAACGGAACGAGGAACGATGATGTCGGATTCACTTGATTGTCTCGATGCTCCAATTTTCACCTCTAAACTGTCCGCCCGCGCCGCCGCCTCTGCCCGAAGCCTCCCCGATGGGAGATGTCCCCCTGGCGCTCTCCCTCTCCCCTGAACGCGGCGCGCGTGAATATTCCGGCCCGACATGCCGTCAGGCCGCTGCTCCAGGCTCCGCGGTTCAATCCAGAGGCTGTTTCTGGCGAATAAGGCGCGTGATGTTATTTCATCACGAGCGGCAAGTCCACCATAAACGAGTCTGGAAACAGCGGAATTTGAGCCGCCAGGAGAGCCGCCGGGTCATAAGCGAGCGCCGCCGGCGGGCTCGCCGGAGACACACTCAAATCAGCATCCGCCGACACGGTAGCCAGGGTCGCATATTGATTTGAGGCGCTGACAGATGGCGGCTGATCTCCCCCACGCAGGGCGAGAAAGAGAGCGGCGCACAGTAACAAGCCCACTCCCACGAACCATCTGGCGCTCCGGGTCGTACTCATGGCAGGAGCTCCGCGCCAAGGGCCACACGACAATCACTGGCATTGCAGCCCCAGGCGTTTCCGCTGGTGTCACTGGCAACGTAATAGATCAGGACGTCCTTGCCGGTGACTTTCGCGGTCGTAAAGATGCTGAGAAAGCGCGAGGCCGTGCCAGAATCAGACGACGAAACAGCGAAATAGGAGATCGCTCCTGGCGCGGCAGTAGAACACCGAATATGCACACGGTTCGTAAAAGCTGCAACGCGGGCAGGGGTGCACTGGAAAGTGGCGAAGGCCACCTCCACCTGAGCGTCAGGCGAGGCGTTGACCTCGGTGGCAGTGCTGGTTGTCAGCGATACTATCAGGGCCAGCATGATCAAAAGGACTAATGTGGCGAACTGGAAGTGTACGGCAGCATATTTTTGCAACATCTTCGGCGCTCCTTTCAAAAGCATGAACAGAGACGGGCCATGAGATTGGACGGTTACGGCTTAACGGCTGAGGGATTCAGCGGCCATGACAAACCTCGGCAGCAAGCTCAGACCGGGCAAACGCGGCCCATTAACGCCTGCTCTTTCTGGCTTGAGGGAGGACTTCTTCATTGTACGCCTGTTTCTGCTTTTGGTCAATCAGTT
>JAAZNO010000194.1 GCA_012798275.1 Chloroflexota bacterium | reverse complement strand
GTGTTGTGGGGAAGAACAGGTGAGGGAGATGGCATATGGATGACAAACAGAAGAAAAAAGTGCGTTTTTCTGTGAGCTATTTCGGGTTCATGTTGTTGCTTGCCTGGCTGTTCCAGATGTTGATTTTTGAGCCGATGGTGCTGCGAATACGCGAGGTGCCCTACAGTGAGTTCCTCCGGCAGTTGGAAGCGGGCGAAGTCGCACAAGTCACGCTGGGCGAATCGCGGTTGATTTACACCTGCTGTAGCGATGGTGAACGTCAACCTCCTCCGGTGTACAACGTGGTGCGGGTGGAGGACCCCACCCTGATTGACCGCCTGGTCGCGGCGGGCGTGGAATTTTCCGCCGAGGAGCCTGCGAGCGGCATGGGCACACAGCTGCTGGGATGGCTGATTCCGCTGTTGCCGCTGGCGATAATCTGGTATGCCTTGTTCCACCGTATGCAGCAAGGGGGCATGAACGTGATGTCCATTGGCAAGAGCAAGGCGCGCGAGATCGCCGGCGAGATGACGGGCGTCAAGTTCAAGGACGTCGGCGGGCTGGAAGAGGTGGAGGTGGAGCTGCGGGAGATCATCGAGTTCCTCAAGGATCCTGAGCGTTTCACCCGCATCGGCGCCAAGCTGCCCAAGGGCGTGCTGCTCGTCGGGCCGCCGGGGACCGGCAAGACGCTGCTGGCGCGCGCGACTGCCGGCGAGGCGGGGGTGCCCTTCTTTTCCATCAGCGGTTCAGACTTCGTCGAGATGTTTGTGGGCGTGGGCGCGGCGCGTGTGCGCGATCTCTTCGAGCAGGCCAAGGCCAAGGCGCCCTGCATCGTCTTCATTGATGAGATTGACGCCATCGGCCAATCGCGCGCTTCGGCGATTTCTGTCGGGACCAACGACGAGCGGGAACAGACGCTCAATCAGCTGCTGGCGGAGATGGACGGTTTTGAGGCCAACAACGGCGTGGTGATCATGGCGGCGACCAATCGGCCCGAAGTGCTCGATAAAGCGCTGCTGCGCCCGGGGCGCTTCGACCGGCAAATCCAGGTCGTGCTGCCGACGGAGGCGGGGCGGCTCCAGATCCTCAAAATTCACACGGCCAAAGTCCCGCTGGCGCCGGACGTCAGTCTTGACCGGCTCGCACAGGTCACGGCGGGCTTCTCCGGCGCGGACCTGGCGAATATCGTCAACGAAGCGGCATTGCTGGCGGTGCGTCAGGGCCGTGAGCAGGTGACGATGGAGGACTTTGATCTGGCCATTGAACGGGTCGTGGCGGGGTTGCAGCGGCGGATGGCGTTGAAGCCGGAGCTCAAGCGCCGGGTGGCCTATCACGAGGGCGGACATGCGCTGGTGGCGCAGCTGTTGCCTTCGACGGATCCGGTTCACAAGGTGAGCATCATCCCCACCGCAAAAGGGGCGCTCGGCTACACCATGCAGATGCCGGAGGAGGACACCTATTTGCTCAGCAAACGGGAGTTGCAGGAGCAGCTGGCCGTGATGTTGGGAGGGCGCGCGGCGGAGTGGCTGGTTTTCGGCGAGCGTTCCACCGGGGCCGCCAACGACCTGGAGCGGGCATCGGACATCGCGCGGCGCATGGTGACCGAATTCGGCATGAGTGAGACCCTTGGGCCCGTGCGCTATACGACCGATGCCGGCATGGGCTATCTGGGGTACGCGGCCACGATGCGTCAGGACGTCAGCCCGGAGACGGCGCGACTCATTGACACGGAGACCCGGCGGATTGTCGAAGAGGCGGAAGCGCTGGCCGAGCAGACGTTGCGTGAGCGCGAAGAGGTGCTACATCGCATCGCCGAGGTGCTGATAACCAAAGAGAGCATCACCGGCGACCAAATTCGCCAGATCGTCGAGCAGGGAGCGACCGCGTAGCCGGGAGAGGAAATGGACCGGCGACCGATCGGGAGGGATCGGTCGCCGGTGTTTTGTGCCCCCGCGCTCTGTTGGGGGGCTGGATCCTCAGTTCTCGCCCCCTGTCGCTTCTTCCTCGGCCATTTCCACGTACTCCGAGCGCAGGAGTGCCTCGTTGCTGATCCCCAGGAGCTGCAGCAGTTCTCCGATCAACGCTGCCTTGTGTTCGGCGTCCTGGCGCGACCAGGTGCGGCTCTTGATTTCGATGAAGGAGCCGCTGTTGGCCGGTTTGGTGAGGCGATCGAGGTTGACGGAGAAATCCGTGCCGGCGTAGCGGATGTGGAAGCGGCGCCGCTCCTTGTGAACCTCGATTTCTTGCTGCGGCTGGAAGTATTCTCGATAGAAACGGCGGCTGCGCGTCGCCGGCGCATCGAAGCGCGAGCGGGAGAGCAGCACCGAATTCTCGAATTCACGCTCCTTGGCCTTGGTCGTGAGGGTGAGCCGGTAGATCACGTCAATGAAGTTGCCGGTTTTCAGGTCCACGACCTCATCCTCGCGGTAGCGCAAGACGCTGCCCCAGCGATCATCGAAAATCATGTAGGTGTCGTATTGCTTGCGCGTCGAGCCGCGAGTGAAGGTCACGGCCTCACAGGCGAGCAGTTTGGCCTCCATGGCCTGGAGATCCCCGGTGCGAACTTTCACCTGCACCTCAAAGGTCTTGCCCTGCGCCACTTCGCCGATGGCCACGAGCTTGCTCAACACGCTTTCCTCGCGCCGACCGAGGAAGCTATCAATTTTGCCGGCGAGCGCATTGGCCTCGGCGCGGATGGCGTCGAAATCTATGGTGAGCAGCTGGCGGTCGCGCATCAGCCAACGGCCATTGACCATGACATGGCGCACGTCCTCGGCATGGGTGGCGTAGACCAGGCGGGAATAGACGTTCTCAGGCTCACGGCGGAAGAGGGGCGTTTGGTGGATGTCCTCCATCGAAACGACGATGAGGTCGGCGCGTTTGCCGGCTTCCAGGGAGCCGGTGAGGTCATCTATGTGCAGCGCTCGCGCGCCCATGCGGGTCGCCATTTCCAGCGTTTGCCGCGCCGGCAAGGTGACCGGGTTCATCGTGGCGACCTTCGCCAGGAAGCTCGCCAGGCGCATCTCCTCGAACATGTCCAGGTCGTTGTTGCTCGCGGCGCCATCGGTGCCGATGCCGACGTTAAGGCCCAGGTCCAACATGCGCGCGACGGGGGCGATGCCACTGGCGAGCTTGAGATTGCTGGAGGGGTTGTGCGCGATGCCGACGTTGTGGTGCAGCAGGGTGAGCAATTCCCCTTCATCGAGGTGCACGCAGTGCGCGGCGGTGGCCTTGGTCTCGAAGACGCCGATCTTTTTGAGCCACGGGACGGGCGGCATGGCGTATTCCTTGCGATGCTCTTCCACTTCACCGGCAGTCTCGGCGATGTGAATGTGCAGCGGGACGTCGAATTCGAGTACCAGGGCGATGGCCGCTTCCAGCAGCTCCGGCGTGACGGTGTAGGGGGCGTGCGGCGCGAGGGCGGGAACGATCAGCGGATGGCCCTTCCAGTGGATGACATAATCCCGCGCGCGGTGTAACGCTTCATCGTAGCTGCCCGCATCGGGCGTGGGGAATTTGAGGAGGCTCTGGGCGCAGACGGCGCGCAATCCCGCCTGCGCCGCGGCGTCGGCGACTGCTTCCTCGAAGTAGTACATGTCCATGAACG
>JAAZNO010000003.1 GCA_012798275.1 Chloroflexota bacterium | reverse complement strand
AGGGCGCCGAAATTGGCCAGGCCCTCGACGAAGAGCACCCGTCCGAGTCGTAACTGCAGGCCGCGTCCGCCGCGCCGCCCGTACATTTCTTCGAGGGCTTTATTGAGGGCCGCCATATACGCGAAGTCGAATTCGCTCTTTTCCATGTTGTCGGGCGGGGGATTGGTGATCCAATGTGCCAATCCGCCCATGTTGAGGACGGCATTCAGGCCATTGCGCCCCATAATTTCTTCCAGCGCTTTGAGCAGGATCAGTGCGAACCGATTGGGATAATAATATCCGCTGGGGATGGGAGTATTAGCCACGGAATTCCTCCTTGTTGTTACACCGTACTACAGAATTGCAGCCAGCTCTTCAGCCGCCCGGCGCATGTCCAGGAACAGAAGCCCCAGCTTGGCTTGCTGGCGCGCCAGGACTGTGAGCACGGCTTCCTCACCCACAGCGCGGAGGATGACGTAGCCCTTCTCACCCTTGACGTAGACTTCATCCAACATTCCCCGGCCTAATTCGGTCGCGATGCGTTCACCGAGGGAGAGCATCGCGGCTGACATTGCGGAAACGCGATCTTCCTCCACTCCTTGAGGCAGCGATGAAGCGATGGGGAGGCCATCCACGCTGACGATTGCTGCTGCTTCGATGTCGGGACTGCTGACTTGCAAATCCCGCAACCGCTCAACCATCTGTTCTGTTCGCGACCGCCGACTTGACATTGTTGATTTCCTCCGATTTGGGGATAAAAGCTATTCGGGTTCAAGTTATAAAAAGGTTACCACAGGAATACTGGATTGTCAAGGAAGCAAAAAGACAAGCCAGAAGGCAATTCAAGTCCCGCGTCGCTCCCTCTGCCGGCAATTTAGCCCGCCGGATCGTCCGGCGCCGCTATGCCGTGCGCCAGGATGTCCAGACCTGCATCCAGGAGCGCTGGCCCTGCTACGGGAGGGGCGCAGGCGGCCGCATGGGGGTGGACGCAGACTTGCAGAAAGTGCATGGCGATGAGCGTCGCGGCGATCTCTACGTTCACGTCCGGCCGGATGTCGCCGTGCGCCTGCCCCTCGTTCAACAGCTGGCTGATCGCCTGAACGACGGGCCGGGGGCGCTCCGTCCCTGGCGACGCCATGTTGCAGGTGAACAAGTGATGGCTGAGGTGCTGATAGGGCTCGAAGACGCTCCAGATTCTCTGGAGCAGCAGGCGAATGCGCGCGAGCGCCGGTTGTCCGACGCCCGGCAGGTCTTCCAGGAGGGCGTCGAGTTGCCCGGCCAGCAACGTCGCCAGTAGCGCCTCTTTGCTTTCGAAGTAGTTGAAGAAGGTGCCTTTGGCGACATCCGCCAGCGCGGCGATCTCTTCCACTGTCGTGGCCTCGAAGTCCTTTTCCAGGAAGAGCGTCGCGGCTGCGTCCAGCAGCCGGCGATGGGTTTGCTCCTTACGCCGTTCCCAACGGGAGGCTCCGGTGTGCCCAGTCTCATTTTCGGCCATGATTGACTCCGGTCATAGTTGACTGTGGTCATTATAGCATGAAGCAGGGGGGAGACAATTTTCAACGGGGCGATGGGGCCTGCCAGCGGCAAAGCCGTTGCTCCAGGGCGTCCACTGCAAAGTACAGGCCCAGTCCCAAGAGGCTCATGGCCAGCACGCCGGCGTACATCGCCGGGTAGTTGAAGAGGGTGCTGCCGTTGAGATAGATGTAATATCCCAACCCCCAGCGTGTGGCGAAGAGTTCGGCGACGTACAGGAGTGCGACTGCCGTGCCGATGGATTGGCGGATGGCGGTGAGCACTGCGGGCAGGCTCGCGGGGAGGTACACAAAGCGAAACAGCGCCCGTCTTCCGGCGCCCAGACTGCGCACGCTGAGCACGAGTTCGGGCCGGATGGCGGCGGCGCTGTCGCGCACGAGCACCAGGATCTGAAAGAACAGGATCAGGAAAATGAGGACGATTTTGGGCAGCTCGCCCACTCCCAGCAGCAGCAGTACGATGGGTGCCAGGGCGACTTTGGGGATGGGGTACAGCAAGTAGATGAAGGGAGCTGCCAGGCGATTGAGCCGCACGCTCTGTCCCAGCGCTAATCCCAGGGGCGCCGCGGCCAGCACGGCCAGCGCAATGCTCGCGACCACCCGGTACAGACTGGCCAGGGCATGGCGCCCCAGCCCCCGGGGCACTTCGCGGACAAAGGTCGTCACTACCAGCGAGGGCGGCGGCAGGAGGGGAATCTGCGCGAGCGCGGCGACGAGCTGCCAGAGCAGCAGCAGCGCCAGCAGGGCGAGCAGCACGTCCCGGCGGCGGACGTCGGTCATGAGCATTCCTCCGCTTCCAACCGCTCGCGCAATTCCGCGCACAGCGCTTGATAGGCCGGCGTGTGGCGATAGGCGGCCTCGTGAGGGTGGGGGGCTTCGATGATGCAGGGGACGTGATGGGGCGGGCGGCCCAACAGCAGAATGCGCTGTCCGACGAAGGCGGCCTCTTCGAGGGCGTGCGTGACCAGGATCACCGTCAGCTGCTGCTCCCGGCAGAGGGTCAGCGTGAGGATCTGGAGGGCCTCGCGGGTGGGCGCGTCCAGCGAGGAAAACGGCTCATCCATCAGCAGCAGGTCGGGGTTGAGGGCGAGCGTGCGCGCGATCGCGGTACGCTGGCGTTCTCCGCCGGAGAGCTGCGCCGGATAGGCGTCTGCCAGCGGGGCGATGCCCAGGCGTTCCAGCCAGTAGTCCACCCGCGCGGCGTGATCCTCTAACCGTTCGTCTTGCGGCGCATGGCGTCCGTCCGGGCCGTAGAAGCGGCGGATGTCCAGTCCCAGGGCGACGTTTTGGCGCACGGTGGCCCAGGGGAGCAGGCCGTACTCCTGGAGGATCAGCCCGGTGCGGGGACGGGGGCGGTGAAGCGTCGCGCCGGCCACGCGCACGTCGCCCTGTTGGGGGCGCAGCAATCCCGCCGCCAGCATGAGCAGCGTGCTCTTGCCGCAACCAGAAGGCCCGAGCACGGCCCAGGTCTCGCCGGCGGCCACGGACCACGAAAACTCCACGAAAAGGGGCGGGCGCCCGGCATAGGCGAAGTGCAGCCTACAGGCTTCGAGCATGGGCGCGGGCGGCCGTTCACTCACCGAAGAGCGCCTGCCACCATTGGACCCAAAAGGGTTCGGGCGTTGGCGTGACGGCTGGCGTGAGGACGGGCAGGGGGGTAGGGGTGGGCGTCGGGGTCGCAGCGAGGGGGACGACGAGCGTCTCGCCGGGGCGAGCCATGCCGGCGCGTTCCTGCGCCCAGGCTTCGACGTAGGCGTCGCTTTGCACGTACTCCAGCTGCGCCTCGAGGGTGGTGTTGAGGCGTTGTTGTTCGGCGAGCAGCGGTTCGAGCGTGGCGACTTTCTCGCGCAATGTCGCGTTGAGCGTCAGGGCCTGCCCGAAGGCGGAGATGAGGAGCACGATCACCACGGCCAGGATGCCCCACATCAGCCAGGAAATGCGGCGAAGGGTGGGTTGTTTGGACTTGTCGCTCATCGTTTTGGCTCCTGTGTGTTACATGGCAACATTCGTGCGGCTTTCAGTATCCCAAGTATAGCACGCCTCCGGCAAAGTCAATGGGAGGGAACAATTCAGAATGAGGCGGCATTTTGCCTCGTGAGGAGGCGCCTGGTGCTGGTAGACGTCGTGCGTGGAAAAATGTGAGCCGTGAGCCGGGGTTGCGGCGGTTCGCCAGTTCGCACGAGCCACCCGCGCTGAAGCGCGTTGTTTGAGGAGCGCGCTTCAGCACGCTTGACGTTGCAGACCCGGAATTCATTCCGGGGCGGGCTTTTTCGCTTTCTCGCTCGTTCGCCTATTTTTCTGAGAAGACTTGCGTTTTCTTTCTACTGTGTTAAAATCTTTTCCACGAGGCCATCAGCAACGTTTTTTTCCTCTCCCTGGGTCTGGCCTGGACATGCATGCAAGGAGTACGTGATGACGATGACTTTTGAAACTGCGCCGACGGACGTGGGTGGGGAAATTGATCTACAGAAATATTGGCAGACTTTCCTGCGTTGGTGGTGGCTGATTGTGGCCTGTACGGTGCTCGCCGCAGGCAGTGCCTATGTGATCAGCTCGCGGATGACCCCGGTCTACAGCGCAACGGCCACATT
>JAAZNO010000193.1 GCA_012798275.1 Chloroflexota bacterium | reverse complement strand
GAGGGCAGCAATTGGTACCTGGTGATGGATTTCGTGGAGGGCGAGACCCTGGAGGCGCGGCTTGCGCGTTCGCCGGGGGGGCGATTGCCGTTGAACGAGGCGCTGGGAATCGCGCACCAGCTCTGCGAAGTATTGGATTACCTGCACCGCCAGAATCCTCCGGTTGTATTCCGCGACCTCAAACCGGGAAATATCATGCTCAACACGCAGGGGCAGGTCAAGCTCATTGACTTTGGTATTGCGCGGCACTTCAAACCGGGGAAAAGCGGAGATACGGTCAACATGGGGACGCCGGGCTACGCTGCCCCAGAGCAATATGGGGGCATCGGTCAGAGCGGTCCTCAGGCCGATGTCTATAGCCTGGGGGTGGTGCTATTGCAGATGACGTCCGGCTACAATCCCGTGATGGCGCGAACGCCTTTTCCTCTACCGGCGCCAGGTAGCATCATGCAGGGCTTGCCCCCCCATGTGGAGCAGGCCATCATTTGCGCCACGCAACTGCAACCACAATACCGTTTCCCAACTGTGAAGGACTTCCAACGTGCCTTACAGGGCGGCGGTACACCCAACCCGAATCATACGACCACGATGCCTCCAGTAGGAGGATACCCTTACCCACCTCAACCCCTGGGGGGTGTCTCTGGACCTGCCAGAAATGTCAATACGACTTTGATTATCGGACTTGCCTTTTTAGCATTGCTGTTTTTGGGTGCGGGTCTCGTCGGCTTTAATTATCTGAGATCATTGAATGACCAGACAGTTCCTGCAACCCAACCTCCCGTGGTTTCAGTCGTCACAGAAGAAGTGACCCTGCCTCCAAAAACGCAGCCGACCGCTCTGGCAACCTTGCCTCCCACCGAACCTCCGACCTCCAGACCGACATCCACATCCCCTCCATCGCCCCCGCCCACACCCGAACTGTCGCCCCTTCAATGGGGCAGTATTGGCTATTCCGTGCAGGGGCGGGAGCTCTCTATGGCGACGATAGGTTATTCTGGTAGAACCGCAGTGGTCGTTGTGGGCAGCATTCAGGGTGATCAAACCAGCACGCGGGATGTCGTCAATGCGCTCATCAATCGCATCCATAACGAAAAGGGCGCCATTCCAGCCGGAACCATGTTCTACTTCATCCCCACGATTAACCCGGATGGGAATGCTACCAATTCACGTTATAATGCCAACGGCGTTGACCTGAACCGGAATTGGGATACCAGTGACTGGCGTTCGGATGCACCTGTGCCGGGTTATACCGAGGGGAAAGCTGGCGCGGGTGGATCTTCTCCCTTCTCGGAGCCGGAAACCAAAGCGCTGCGCGACCTGCTGCAACAATTGCAGCCGGCAGATCTGAAAGTCATTGAGCTTCACTCTTCGGTCAGCTCTCCCAACGAGATCTACTCCGCGGGGCGAAACTCGGATGGTATTGCGAGAATCTTTGCTGATACGTTGGGCTATTCGATTGAGGATTCTTGGGGCGCCTATACACCTACAGGGGAGCTGTTGACCTGGTGTGGGGAGCAAGGCATTGTTGCCATTGATGTCGTCATCCCACAGAAAGGCATCTCGTCCGTAGACCGCGCCTTTCAAGCGCTGATTGCAGCCGCAGAATATTGATGAGCCTGTGAAAACTACTATTGAGGTGGACGGGTGCATACGAAACACCGCATATTGACCTACGTCATTTATGGGGTGGGAGCGACCACAGTCTTGGGGCTGATTGGTTGGGGAATAGGCTGGGCTTTAGGCTCAGCTGCCGGAAAGTCAGGCGCTGCCGGGCAGACAAGCCCGGAGATTGAGGTCGTTTTGCCAACAGCGACCGTCACCGTCACTATGGCAACGTCTACGCCTGTTGTGGTGGCAACCGCCACGCCAGAACCAACGCCCACGCACACCCCTACGCCTACGCCCACGCCGCCGCCTCTGCCTTTTGAGGAAGCCTTTATCTACGGGACCTCCGTCGAAGACCGGCCGCTACAAGGGTACCGTCTGGGAACGGGTGCATCAGCCCGGTTCATCGTTGGTGCGATTCACGGCGGATATGAGTGGAATACTGTTGAGGTAGTGAGCAAGACGCTGGAATATTATCGAGAGCATCGTGAGGAGCTGCCTTCGAATGTGGCCCTCTATCTCATCCCGCTTGCCAACCCTGATGGCTACGCAGCTGGGAGAGATGCGATTGTCGGGCGCACGAATGCGCACAGCGTAGATTTGAACCGCAACTGGGACTATACCTGGCAGCCCACCGCCACGCACGGCATCCGACCGGTGAGTGCGGGCACTGCGCCTTTCTCCGAACCGGAGACTGCGGCCTTGCGTGATTTGCTGCTGGAAAAACGTCCGGATGCGGTGATTTTCTATCACAGCGCCATGGGCGTCGTCTTCTCGGGTGCGGATAGGGAAAACTCATTTACCTATGAGCTCGCCGAAGCCATTGCTGCGGCCACGGGTTACCGGCACCAGACCGAGGGCATTCCCGGACAAATCACCACTGGAGACGCCATAGATTGGCTCTCGAGCGTGGGCATCGCTGGTGCCGAGATCGAACTGACCACCCACGCCAGTATTGACGAGGCGGAGTGGCAGCGCAACCTGAATGGGATCAAAGCATTCCTCGATTGGCAGGCGCCGCAGGCAGGTGTTGCGGACGAGGGAGCGACCGTTGAGACGCCATCCGGTGGGGTGCCGATCAATGGGCAACCCACACCTGAGCCGCTAGCAGGGTATAAGTGGTACACTATTCCAGAAAAGATCACTCTATCATACATAGTGTATGAGATATGCCAGAACAGTAATATTACCCTGGATGAATTGGTAGAGCTCAATCAAATTGCTGATCCCGATTTAGTCGGTGCAGGTGACACGATCCTTATTCCTGAGGATTGCCAATGAACTATCCGTGCGCTTCACCCTGGCTGTATACGTCTGTCCCTTGCGGATGCGGAGTGGGTGCATGATTGGAATCCGGTGGGGGTGTATTTCATTGTCACACCGCCTGATTTGAGCAACCATGATGGCCAGCCATTCTTCGATACATTGCTTGATAGAGGGTTAAGTATCAGTTCAATCAAGGAGGTGTCATTGTGAATTGTCCTCATTGTGGTAATCCATTACGTCCTGGCGCTGTCTTCTGTCCCCGTTGTGGCAACTCCACGCAGACTGCCGCCCCGCAATCGCCCGCTGTGCCCCAACCACCCGCTGCCCCTTTAACTACTCCTGTCAGCGGCATGCAGCAGCTGCCGAGTATGCCCCAGAATAATCCGCCGTATTCCCCTGGCCCGGCGCCCGTCTATTCCTCGCCGCCGGTTCAGCCCCCCTACATGCCGCAGCCCTATGGCGTTGCTCCTCAGGCTATCGGTCAGCTGGGGGCAGCTGGACAATCTTCCAGCTTATGGGGTCCCTTTGCCGGTTACGGCATGCGACGTGAGCATATCGCCTGGCTGTTGCAGGGGCTGGGTCAGCGCGCCGAGGATTTGCGCAACAAGGTAACGCAGCAATTCGCGCAACGGCAGATTCCTGACGCGCGGGTTGATTTGCTGACCCTCACCGGCAAAGGCATTGCCGTGGAGCAACGTCCGTTCTATCGCATCCAACGAGGGTTGGCGACGGTCTGGCTTTATGTAGCGCGCTTTGGGGAGGACCTGTATATCTCTCAGGTTTCCTACATCAAGGGTCAAATTAGCCTTGCCCGTGTTATTCTGCTGTTCGCTATGATTGGCTTCATCATCCTTTCGGGAATCAGCAGCGCCGCGGTTTCAAGCAACCTGTCGGGGGCAATGAATAGTGTACCGGCGTTCCTCGGAGGATCTTCGGAAGACCTAAACGTAGCGCTTTTGGCATCGCTTGTATGTTGCTTCGGTCCTCTGGGGGCGATATCGCAGATCGGCCTCATCTTTGGGCTGATTTTCAGCGTCTACAAATACCTCACCGAGAAAGATTTCCTCGCCCTGCTGCGCGCCAAGCCCAATGAATTCCAGGAGGATGACATCATTTCATTGGAGAAAGCGGTCAATGAGACGGTACGGCAGAGTGCAGACATCATCGGCATTGACCTCAAGCTGTTAGAACCGGGCAAGGCATATCAGTCTACCCGTAGACTGATATAAGAAATACAGGTAGAAAGTGCAGGCACTCACATGAATTCCTGCCCGCATTGTGGGCAAGCTGTACGTGTTGGCGCACGCTTCTGTGGCAGCTGCGGCCAGGCACTTCCGGCTGTGGTCACCGCGCCGGTGGCTGCGCCACCCCTCATGCAAGCTATAACGTCGCCGCACATCCAGCTAGAACGCTCACTGACACCGGGTGCTTCGGTGACGGTGCTCAGTCCGCTGGCGCCTGAGCAGGCTATGTTTGGCTACCGGGTGGCGCGCTTGCCCGATTGGCTTTCCGCCCCCGAGACGTTGGGCCAGACTGATGCAGAAAAACTGGCTTGGGTGCTGCGCACGTGGCAACAAGCGCTTTCCAGCTTGTGGAAGTGGAAAACCTGTGCCTTTGCCCTGCGCTTTCTATCGCAACCACAACAAGGCGCGATCGAGATGACTGTGCTGGCGCGGGCGCGCCCGTCGCGCGATGCCGCTTCTGTCGCCCAGGCATTTGCCGCAGACATCCAGGCGCAGTTTGCAGCATTGCGTCTGGGTTTGCAGCCGCTGAATGCCGCCGAGCTCAGTCAGGCGCGCGCGCTGCCCGGCCAGGTCTTCGTGGAAGTACGCCAACATGAGAAGGTGGTACGCCTCAACCTGGGCGCTGCCTATGTGGTTCATCCTTTGCGCCAGGCTGCTGGAGATTTCAGGCTGGTTTTCGAGACTCTGCTACGCACCAACACGCCGACACTGCTCAGCCTGCTCCTCGAACCGGTAGAATTAGCGACTGTAGAGCGGCAGGAATTCGCGCAAGCTGCCGCTGCAGCCAAGACCTTCTCGGATTTCCAGTACAGCGGTCAGTATTACCAGGGACGGTGGCAGGATCCACAAGCCGCGTTGGTGGGCGCCGCCTATGCAGAGCTTGTACGGCGCCTGGATCAACCCTTCCTCTGCGCGGCGCACATTGCCGCGGCAGATGCTCCCGCAGCCTGGACGGTGGCCCGCGCCCTCTCCGATGCTCTCGCGGCCGAGGCACCGCCGGCGCAATCGTCGCAAAACACCGAACAACTCCCGGTGCAGTGTGACATTGTATCAGCCCGAGACCCGCAACAGCTTGCCGCGCTTCAGCTAGCGCTAAATCAGTTGACATTCACGCTCTGGGATGCCGTCATTGCTACGCCGGGAAAGGAGCGCCTGCGCTATCTCACTGATGCAGCGGGCGCGGCATCGTTGGTGCGTTTCCCCGTGCCGGGGCGCTCGGGGATGGCGGGTGTACCAGTGCGACAGGTCGCGCCGGGCTACGGGCAGGGAGCGCAACGTA
This sequence comes from Chloroflexota bacterium, assembly GCA_012798275.1. Taxonomy (GTDB): domain Bacteria; phylum Chloroflexota; class Anaerolineae; order B4-G1; family SLSP01; genus JAAZNO01. The sequence continues at coordinate 1,840 of JAAZNO010000193.1, read as the reverse complement.
CCCAGGTTGCGGCAGATGAGATTGCCGTAGGAACATTCCTGACTGGTGGAGTGGGAACGATCCAGTGTTCGGCGTTGACCCGCCATGGTTTGATCGTGGGTTTTACCGGCAGCGGCAAGACTAACACCTGTCTCTATTTGATCGAGCAGCTCTGGCAACAGCATCACATCCCTGTGCTGATCATCGAACCGGCAAAAAACGAGTACCGGGGATTGCTCACCCGACGCGGCTTCGAGACCACGCGCGTTTTCACATTGGGGGATGAAGCCGTCTCGCCTTTTCGCTTGAACCCCTTTGAACTTTTGCCGGGCGTGCGGCTGGAAGCGCATCTCTCGACGCTCAAGACTTGCTTCAATGCTGCCCTGCCGCAGTTTGGTGTTCTGCCTACGCTAGTGGAGGAGGCCCTCATTCGCATCTATCGGGACAAGGGGTGGGGCCTCACGGATAGGGCCGAACCTCAAGAGAAACGTCTCTTCCCTACCCTGCGCGACATGTACACGATGATCATTCGCGTGACCGAGGAGCGTGGTTATGCGGGCGAGGTGCGCGACAATATTCGCGCTGCCGCCGCTGGACGCATCGGCAGCCTGCTCGCGGGAAGTAAGGGCGCAATGTTCAGTTGCCAGCACTCTATTCCGATGGAGATTTTGCTCGGCGGGCCCGTTGTCTTGGAGCTGGACACGCTCAACGACAACGAAAAGGCGCTGGCGATGATGTTTCTGCTCATGCAGCTGCGCGAGCATTGCAAGCTCAACCGCCCAGATAATCAGTTGGCGCACATCACCTTGATTGAGGAGGCCCATCGGGTGTTGGAGGAGGTGCCCTCGGTCGCCGGGAGCGAAGTGGCTGCGGATACCCGCGCCGAAGCGGTGCACTTTTTCGGCGGGATGCTGGCGGAAATTCGCGCCTACGGTGAAGGCATTCTCATCGCGGAACAATCGCCAAGCAAACTGGCAGCGGATGCAGTGCGCAACACCAACCTCAAAATCGTGCACATGCTTCTCGATAGCCGCGATCGCGAAGCCATGGCGGGGGCGATGATCATGGACGAGGGGCAACAGACTTTTCTGGGCAAGTTGCCGGTGGGCCAGGCGGCTGTTTTCATGACCGGGTACGAGAAAGCCACGTTTGTACAAATCCCTCCCATTAAGGGTGAGGGCTTCTCAGAACGTCTGCCCGAGACCGAGGTCATTCAACGGATGGAAGCTTTCCGTCAAAAACACAGCGCGGCCTATTTACCCTTCGACGGTTGTCGCTTCTGCGGGAAACCTTGCGCGTATCGCAAGCGTATCGAGCCGTTGACGCTGGATAAGGCGCTCCATGCGGCTTTCAGTGAAGCTTTACTCACCTTCGACAAGCGTACCGCGCCCGGCGACCTGGCGCACAACTGGGACGACGTGGCTCGCGCCTGCACCGCTGTCGCCAATCAGGCGGGTTACGCTGGCGAGGCCGATGCCGCCTACTGCTACCTGGCGCACGAGATTGATTTCCCCTTCACCCCAAACATGCGCAAGCAGTTCGTCGCTGCTTTTCAGCGCGTTGGAGGCAAATAAATGGAAAGCATCAAGCCTGTGGTGGATACCGCAGTTCAAGCCGCCAGGGCCGGCGTCGAGGCGGTGCAGAAAGCCTGGTCGTTGATGGAGGCAGCTACGGAGAAAAAACCCCCCTCGGAGCTGCTCAGCCAATCCGCGGTGCGCCGCATTCAGGGGCAGGATGAAGGCGGGTGAAACGTGGATGAACCCCGCGAATGCTGAAAACCGTAATGCCGGGGAAAGGACTTTTGGGATCATTGAGCCTTGTTGGGCAGTGTGCGATACAGGAGGGGGGTATGGCCTTCAAT
>JAAZNO010000192.1 GCA_012798275.1 Chloroflexota bacterium | reverse complement strand
GTGGACCTCACCGACTTCTCGGCCGCGGCCCAAGCGGATGGCAGCGTGCAGGTGACGTGGGAGACGGCAACGGAGCTCGACAACCTGGGCTTCAACCTCTACCGCGCGGAGGCCGCCGGGGGCCCCTGGACGCAGCTCAACGCGGCGCTGATCCCCGCGCAGACGCCCGGCGCGACCTTCGGCAACGTCTACACCTGGTCCGACTCCGACGCGCCCTCGGGGACGGTCTACTATCGGCTGGAGGACCTGGACGTCAACGGCACCTCGACCTTCCACGGGCCGATTAGCGTCACGCAGGAAAGCCTGCCCTCGGCAGTGCAGGTAGCTGCCTTCGGCGCGACCCCGGCAGTCGCGGCAACGCCGCTCCTGCTCGTCGGGTTGCTGGGAGCCGGCGTGGTGGTATACCGTCGGCGCTGACGCCTCTCTCGCCGCACAAGCGGAATTCCCCCGGCAGGTCGCCTGACCTGCCGGGCTTTTTTTCTCGGCAGGAAACTCGCCAGCGATGCAAGCCAGGGCTCACGCCCGCCGCTAAATCTTCCCCGTAGAACAACACCAGGGGCCCAGCGCCGCTATGACGCTGGGCCCCTGGCAATGGCGGCTCGAAACTCAGAGTTCCGCGAGATTGGTCAGGAAATGGAGCGAGGTCTGAACGCCCCGGTGGAAATTGCTCACCGCGAGCTTCTCATTGGGCGCGTGGAGGTTGTCATCCGGCAGCCCAAAGCCCATGAGAATCGTGTCAATCCCCAGCATTTTCTGGAAGGCGGCCACGACCGGGATCGAGCCTCCCTCGCGCACCAGAATCGGCTCGCGCCCGAAAGCCGCCTTGTAGGCGCGGAACGCCGCCGCCATCTCCGGACTATCGCGGCGCACTATCGCCCCTTCGCCACCGTGCAAGTCGCGGACCTCCACGGTCACCGTGGCGGGAGCCAGCGCCCGAAAATACTCCGCAATCAGACGGCTGATCTCCCCAGGCTTCTGATCGGGGACCAGGCGCATGGAGATTTTGGCAAAGGCTTTGGCCGGCAAGACGGTCTTGGCGCCCGGTTGCGTGTAGCCCCCCCAAATGCCGTTCACATCCAACGTCGGACGCGCCATGGTGCGCTCGATGATGGTGTAGCCCGGCTCACCCCAATCGCGGATGACCCCCGCTTCCGCCAGCCACACTTCCCGATCAAAGGGGATCTTCGCCAGTTCAGCGCGCTCCTCCGGCTCCAGGTCCCGCACTTTGTCGTAAAAACCCGGGATGAGGATGCGCCCATCCTCGTCCTGCAGCTTGGCGATCATGGCGCACAGTGCGTTGATGGGGTTGTGCACCGCTCCACCGTAGATGCCGGAATGCAGGTCGCTCGCCGGGCCCGTGACCTCGACCTCGACATAGGCCATGCCGCGCAGCGCGTAGACAATCGTCGGCAGATCCTTGCCCAGGATGTGGGAATCAGAGATGAGGGCGACATCGGCCCGCAGCAGGTCCTGATGTTCACGGATGAAGGGATCGAGCGACGGGCTGCCGATCTCCTCTTCCCCCTCGATGAGCATCTTGATATTGACGGGCGGCGCGCCAGCGGTCTGCTGAAAGGCCTCCAGCGCTTTCACGTGCACAAAGAGCTGCCCTTTGTCGTCGGAAGCGCCGCGCGCGAAGAGATTATCGCCGATCACCGTCGGCTCAAAGGGAGGCGTGTGCCAGAGCTCAAAAGGCTCCGGGGGTTGTACATCGTAGTGCCCATAGATGAGCACCGTGGGCTTCTCGGGGCCGGCGGCCAACCATTCGGCATAGATGATGGGGTGACCATGGGTGGGCATCACCTCAGCGCGCGGGAAGCCGATCGCCAACAGTTGATCCCGCAGCCAGACCGCGGCGCGAATCATGTCGGGGCGATGCTCCGCCTGCGTGCTGACGCTGGGAATTTGCAAAAAAGCCTTCAGCTCGTCGAGAAATTGATTCTCATGCGCGCGAGCGTAGTCAAAACAAGTTGATGTCATCCATGGCCTCCCTTTAGCGACCGGGAACGCGCCCTACTCCGATCCTGGCGCCGCACTCTCCTGTAGCCAGTGAACTACATACGGCAATTATACCCAAATGCCTCAAACTGACAACTCCGCCAACGCCGCGCGCATCCGCTCCAGGCCCTCCGTCAGCAGCGCTCGCGGCGTGCCAAAGTTGAGCCGCACGAAACCCTCGCCGCCGGGGCCAAAGGTCGCGCCGTCGTTCAGCATGACCCGCGCCCGCGCGCGGAAGAATTCGTAGGGGTTCCCAGGGATGCCCGCCTCACGGCAATCCAGCCACGCGAGATAGGTTCCCTCCGGCGCGGCGACGTGCACGCCGGGCAGATGCTCGCGCACGTAAGCCACCAGAAAATCCCGATTGGCTTCCAAATACGCCAGCAGGCTCTCCAGCCAGGGGCCGCCGTCGCGGTAAGCGGCCAGCGCCGCCGTGTATCCCAGCAGATTCACGTGCCCCACGACCCCGCGCTGCCCCGCGTTGAAGCGCTCCCGCAACGCCGGGTCGGGAATCACGGCAAAGGAGCAGCCGAGGCCTGGGATGTTGAAGGTCTTGCTGGGCGCCATCAGCGTGATGGTGGAGGCGGCCATCTCTGGATCGAGCGCGGCGATGGGGTAATGACGCTGTCCACTGAAGATAAAGTCGCAGTGGATCTCGTCGGAGCAGATGAGCAGCCGCTTCTGGAGGCACAGCTGCGCCAGGCGTTCAAGCTCGTCCCGCCGGAAGACGCGCCCCACAGGATTGTGCGGGTTGCACAGCAGAAACATCGCCGTATGGGGGGAGAGCGCCGCCTCAAAGCGGTCGAAGTCAATCTCGTAGGCGCCGTCGGGACGGCGGCTGAGCTCCATGGACTCATGGCGCAGGCCGGCATCCGCCGCGGCCGTGAGGAAAGGGGGATAGACGGGCGTCTGGATCAGCAAGCCGTCGCCAGGACGGGTGAGCGCCTGCGCCGCCAGATTGAAGCCCACCACGACTCCCGGCAGGAAGACGATGGCTTCGGGCGCGACGCGCCAATCGTAGAGCGCCGCCAGCCGCGCCACGAGCACTTCGCGCAGCTCCGGCGGGGCACTGCCGTATCCGAAAATGCCGTGCGCTACCCGCTCCTGCAGCGCCGCAATCACCGGCTCCGGGCAGCGAAAATCCATGTCCGCCACCCACATGGGAAGTTCATCTTCCTCGCACACGTTCCATTTGATGCTGTCGCCAAAACGGCGGTCAATGAAGGCGTCGAAATCACAGGTCATGGGCCAGCTCCTGTAGGGTGTGGATTCCAGTCGCGCTCCCGCCATCCCTGGACTTCACTCTTTAGCCGAGAGCGCACAGAGAACCGGAAATGCTTTCCACCATTGTACGCCAGTTCCGGATCCGGGGCAAATGTCAAGCGGCTCACGGCCCATTGATCCCCGCGCCGACATGTCACGGGTGTTCTGCGCGTCAGCGCTCAGAAAATGGCTCACGGAGGAACACGGATTTCACCGATCAGCAAAAGTAACGCAAACTTCAGTTTGCTCTCAGGCTGTTATTTTTCGGGGATGTGCCGCAGGGACAGGTCCATTCTGACGCCCCCCTCTCCCAAAGGCAGGTTGGGACAGGCGCTGCGTCGCGTCCTCAATGCTGGCAAGCTGCCTCAATTGTGCTACACTAACACGGCGTTACGCTGCGACATCTGAGGATTATTTCGTGGAGGTTTTCGATGGCTGAAGTTGGGAAAAACATGCTGCTGCTGCTCGGCGGCATCTACCACGATTTCGAGGGTTTCCGCGAGAGCATGGCCCCTTTCTTTCAACAGCAGGGCTACAACGTCCACGTCACCTATGATTTCGAGGCCCTCGTCGAGCCGACCCTCGCGGAGGTAGAGGTGATCGTGCTCAACACCTGTCTGGGCGGGCCCCGGCCCCAGGGCCCCTGGGCCGCCGATCTCAACACTGCCCAGACGGCAAGCCTTGTGAATTGGGTGCAGGCGGGAGGGGGGCTCCTGGGCCTGCACGCGGCCACCGTCATCGGCGAGGGGAGCCAACGGCTGCGACGGCTCCTGGGCGGCTACTTCGTCGAGCATCCCCCGGAGGCGGAATTCACGGTGATGCCCCTGTACCGCGAGCATCCCATCACCCAGGGGATTGACGCTTTCGTCGTCCAGGATGAGCTCTTCATCAATGCCTACGAAAGCGACGTGGAAATCCACATGGCGGCCTCCCATCGCAACGTCTGCCATCCCCTGGTGTGGACGCGACACGAGGAGGCCGGCCGGGTCGCCTATATCGCGTTGGGGCACAGCGAGAAGGTGTGGCTGTTGCCGGCCTACCGCAAGCTGATGACCCAGGCGCTGATGTGGCTCACGGCGTCACCTTCCAGCGCGGGGAAATAGGGACGTGTCCACGAGGGCAGGGCGGTAGCGCCGTCATGCCGCGAAGCCGCAGGATTCCCGCACCACCAGCTCGGTCCCCATGAGCACCTGACGGGGCGGGTGCGTCCCCTTCTGGATGAGCTCGAGCAGGAGCTCCACGGCGCGGATTCCAAAACGCCGAATGGGTTGGCGGATCGTGGTGAGCGTCGGTGAGGCCAACAAGGCGGGGGGCAAATCGTCGTAGCCCACCACGGCGATGTCACGCGGCACTTGCAGGCCGCTGTGTTGAATCGCGCGCAGGGCGCCGACGGCCATCACGTCTGAAGCGGCGAAAACAGCATCGGGGTGATGCGGCAACAGCTGTTGCATCCCCAGATAAGCGCTGTTTTCAGTGAAATCCCCTTCGACGATCAAAGCGGGGTCCACGGACAGGCCCATCGCGGCGAGCGCCTGTTCGTAGCCCCGGAGGCGATCCGCCCCCACAGCGGTATGCCGTCCTCCCGTGATCGTCGCCACGCGGCGCCGTCCCAGCTCCAGCAAATGCATCACCGCCGTGTACGCCCCGTGAACGTTGTCCACATCAATGTAGCTCACCTTGTCGGTGACGCTCGGACGTCCAGCAACGACCAACGGCAGGCCGCTCTCCGCCAACGCGCCGATAAGACTGTCTTCCCGCTGCCCTACCTGCACGATGAGACCATCCAAAAACCCGCGCGAGGTGATTTTGGGCAAGAGCTTCGACTCGTCGGCGAAAGTCTGCACGAGGAAGAGCGACAGCGTGTACTCGTACTGATTGCACGCCTCAGCGATCCCCTGGGTGAGGCGGGGGAAATAGGGGTCGGAGAAGAAGGCATGGACGCTCTGGGGCACCACCAGGCCGATCATGCGCGATTCCTGGAAGGCCAGGGAGCGGGCGAGGAGGTTGGGACGATAATTCGTCTCCTCGATCACCCGCAACACCCGTTCGCGCAACTCAGGTCGGACATGAGGGCGGTCATTCAGCACTCGGGAAGCGGTCGTGCGAGAGACTCCCGCGAGCCTGGCAATCTCGTCAAGGGTCAATTGCGGCATCGTTTCAGCTCCACGGCTTGAAGTACCCTGGACAGGGCTTACGCAGCGCGCTAAATCGCTGCAGGCGCCAGATGGGAGTCATGTGAGATCAAACGCACGCACAAGCCCCAATTGGAAGCGCTCCCAGATTCACTATACTTGATTTTGAGAGGGGTGTCAAGCGATTTACGACCGCCATTCGGCGAAGCCTTTTTCGCGGCGGCATTTACGATTTGGGGAGTTGGTGTTAAAGTAGAGGGCGGTGCGCAACGTGAGCACGTGTTCTATTTTCCGAGGAGACCCATCATGCATGAAGAATCCATCGTCGAAGTGATCCGGCGGCGCTATTCCTGCCGCAGCTACGAGAAGACCCCCCTCCCGCCAGAGATGCGAACGCAGCTGGCGGAGTTCTGCACGGCGCAGACGCGCGGGCCGTTCGGCGCGCCGGTGCGCTTCCTGCTCATCAGCGCGACGGAGGAAGATCGCACCGCGCTGAAAGGCTTGGGAACCTACGGCTTCATCAAAAATCCCACCGCCTTCATCGCCGGCGCGGTGACGCGGGGGCCGCACGACCTGGAGGATTTCGGCT
>JAAZNO010000191.1 GCA_012798275.1 Chloroflexota bacterium | reverse complement strand
CAGTTGACACTCCAGCCGTAAACCGCTTCAGTACAGGGGTTTGAAATCAAAGACCCGTCAGGTTTGGGAAAACCTGACGGGTCTTGCGTTCAGTCGGGGAAGCCGCGAGGCCGGTCCGGCTCGGGAAGCGCCGGCAGGCTTGACGGCCGCGCTTTCAATTTCCGCGCCGTAAGCCGTGACTGCTCACGACTCGCGGCTCTCTATTTTTGAAGCAGCCTCAACAAATGCGCGGCAGCTGCGCCCCGGTCAGCATTTGCACGACGCGCCGCGCGCCGTAGGGAGTGCGCAGCACCACGCGCCCGGCGTGTTCCGCCGTGACCCGTCCGATCAGCGCCGCGTCGCGGCCAAGGGGTTGCGCTCGCAACGCCGCCAACGCCGCTTCCGCCGCGGCAGCGGCCACCACCATGACGACCTTGCCCTCGTTGGCCGCATAAAACGGATCGAGCCCCAAAAATTCGCAGGCGGCGCGAACCTCCTCGCGCACCGGCACAGCGCGCTCTTCAATCTCAAGGCCCATGCCGGATTCGGCCCACTCGCAGAGCACCGTCGCCAGCCCCCCGCGCGTGGCATCGCGCATACAGCGCACACTGCCGGGGGCCGCCTCCAGCACCGCAGCGCTGAGGCCGTTGAGCGGCGCACAATCACTGCGCAAGTCGGCGTGGAAGTTCAACCCCTCGCGCGCCAGCATCACGGCGATACCATGATCCCCGACCGTGCCGTTGATCAGTACCGCGTCGCCGGGCTGCATGTGTGCGGGACCGAGCTCCACGCCCGGCGGGATCACCCCTACCCCGGCCGTGTTGATGAACAACCCATCCGCTGCGCCGCGCTCCACCACTTTAGTGTCGCCCGTGACGATCTGCACGCCCGCCTCGCGCGCCGTCGCCGCCATCGAGTCCACCACGCGCACCAGCGTCTCCAGCGGCAGCCCCTCCTCGAGGATAAAACCGCAAGTGAGGTAAAGCGGTGTGGCACCGCTCACGGCAAGATCGTTCACCGTGCCGCAGACGGCCAGCCGGCCGATATCGCTGCCGGGGAAGAAAAGCGGTTGCACCACATACGAGTCCGTCGTCAACGCGAGCCTGCCAGGCGGAAGCGGGGGCAGCGTCGCCGCGTCCCCCAACTCGGCCAGCAGGGGATTGTCGAAGCGGCTGAGGAATACCTCGCGGAGCAGCTCATGGGTGAGCAACCCGCCGCTGCCATGGGCAAGAAGGATCGTTTCAGACATAGGCCCTCACAATTCCAATCACGTCACACAATTCCGGGTCTGTCACCCCGCCCCGGAATGAATGCCGGGTCTGATATATCAAAACAGCGCGCTGCAGCGCGATTGGCCGTGTCAGGCCGGGGATTCTATCCCCCGCCGCGCCCCCTGGCATCGGCCCCGCGCCAGGCCGGGGCCTGTTCCCGGTATTGATAATACGCCGCGCAAGCCCCCTCCGCGCTGACCATGCACGGTCCGATGGGACGGCGCGGGGTGCACGCGCGCCCAAAGAGCGCACAATCCGGCGGCTCGATGACGCCGCGCAGCACCTCACCGCAGCGGCAGCCCGGCGGTTCGCGCGAAGGCGTCACCGCGAGGGGAAAACGCAGGGCGGCGTCGCGGGAGGCGAATTCGGCGCGCAGCGCGAGTCCGCTCGCGGGAATCACGCCGAACCCGCGCCATTCCGCCTCGCCGATCTCAAACACGCGCGCGAGCAACTCCTGCGCCACAGGATTGCCCTGTGCGCGTACGCCGCGACTGTAGACATTGCTGACCGCCGGTTCGCCGCGGACGGCAGCGCGCACCAGAGCTGCGATCGCTCCCAACAAATCCAGCGGCTCGAAGCCGGAAATCGCCACGGGGATGCCGTACTCGCGGGGCAGGAACTCCCACGCCGCGCTGCCGATGATGGCGCTGACATGGCCCGGCCCCAGGATGCCCTCCAGCGCCACTTCCCCCGCCTCGAGGATGGCGCGGGTGGCGGGCGGCGTGAGCTTGTGCAGGCTCAGCACGCTGAAGTTGGGGACGCGCCCGGCCTCGGCCTGCAACAGCGCCGCGGCGACGCCCGGGGCGGTCGTCTCGAAGCCCACGCCGAGGAAAATCACCTCGCGGCGAGGAGTCTCGCGGGCCAGCGTCACCGCGTCCGCCGGCGAGTAGACGATGCGCACGTCCGCGCCGCGCGCGCGAGCCGCCTGCAAATCCCCTCCGCTGCCGGGCACGCGGAGCATGTCGCCGAAGGTGGTCAGCGTCACGCCGGGGACGTCCGCCAGCGCGATGGCACGATCGAGATCGGCGGCAGCGGTCACACAGACGGGACAGCCCGGCCCGGAGCGGAGTTCCACCGCGCCGGCGAGCAGGTCCCGCAAGCCGAAGCGAAAAATGGCGTGCGTGTGTCCACCGCAGAATTCCATCACGCGGATGGGGCGCGGCGCCTCACGGCGGATTTGTTCCACCAGCGCGCGGGCAAGCGCGGGGTCACGGAAATCGTCAATGTATTTCATAGTGAAGGGGGAAGGGTAATGGGTGAGGGGTCATGGATGATAAGGGTCCCCATTACCCATGACCCATTTCCCCATTCCCCATTTCCATCTCCGCTTGAATCTTTGCAATCTCGGCGAAGGCTTCCAGCGAGGCCTGCGCTTCCTCTTCCGAGAGCACGCTGATGGCGTAGCCGGTGTGAACCAGCACATAATCGCCGACCTGCGCCTCTGGCGTCATGATCAGGCTGATCTGACGGCTCACACCGCCCAGCGCGACGATGGCGTTGCGGTCGGCGTCAATGGATTGAATCTGAACGGGAATGGCCAGACACATGGCGTCTCCTCAAAAAAAAACGTAATGCGTGATGCGTAAGTGCTCCTCGGAAAATAGGCGAGAAGGCGAAGAAACGAAGAGGCAAGTCGGCGAATCAGCGAACCATTTACGTTTGCACCTTCACACGTGGATACCTTCGCACGTTCGCACGTTAGGGGGCGTAAACCGCCTGACCCAACGAGAGGCCGCCGTCGTTGCAAGGCACTTGATGGTGCACCAACACGTCAAAGTCAGCAGCTTCCAACATGGGGACGGTCAAATCCAACAGCAGGGCGTTCTGGAAGACGCCGCCGCTCAGGGCGACGGTCGTCACGCCGCTGACGTCGCGCAAACGGACGCAGACCTCCAGCACCATCCGTGCGACGGTCGCATGGAAGCGCGCGGCGATGTCGGGAAGCGCGCCGCCGCGCTCCAGCGTCTCCAGCAGGGCGTAGAAAAGCGGCGCGAGTCGCACCACCCCGTCTTCGATGGTGAAGGGAAAGGGTCGCCAGTCCTGCGCGCCCCAGGCCAGCTGTTCCAGCTCAATAGCGGCCTGAGCCTCGTAGCTGATCTCGCTGCGCACGCCCAAAAGCGCGCTCACGGCGTCGAAGAGCCGTCCCATCGAGGTAGTCCGGGGCACATTCAGGCCCTTCTCGATCTGCTGCCGGATGAAACCCGCCTCGCCGGGGCAGAAGCCCGCGAAACAGAGGTCGGCAGGGAAATCCTCCGGCTCTAGCAGAGCATGGAGATAGGCGACGGTGATGCGCCAGGGCGCGCGCGTCGCCGCATCGCCGCCGGGGAGGGGCAACGGCTCGAGGTGCGCCACCCGGCGCAGCCCATTGTAATCCCCCAAAAACCACTCGCCGCCCCAGATCGCGCCGTCATCGCCGTAGCCCGTGCCGTCCAACGCCACCCCGATGACGGGGCCGCCGTCGCGGGGCCAGCCGTTATCCGCCAGACATGCGGCGATGTGCGCCCGGTGATGCTGAACTCGCGTCGGCACCGGCAGCCCGTGTGCGCGGGCGAAATCCTCCGCGAAGCGCGTGCTCAGGTAATCCGGATGCAGATCGCACACCACCCGCTCCGGCGCGATGCGGAATAGCCGTTGATACGTCGCCAGCGCGGCCTCGTAGTGCTCCAGCGTCTCCAGATTCTCCAGGTCGCCGATGTGCTGGCTCACGAAGGCGTAGCGCTCGCGGGTGAGCGTGAACGTGTTCTTGAGCAGGGGGCCCGCCGCAAAGACCTGTCCCACCTCAAAGGGCAAGGGGATGGGGAAAGGGGCATAGCCGCGCGCGCGGCGCACTACTTGCAATTTCGGGGTTGGGGATCCGGATTTTGGATTTGCAAATCGGCCGACCTGCACCACGGAATCATCGTAGCGCGCGTAGATGTCGCGGTCGTGCAACAAGAAGGCGTCGGCGATGCCGGCGAGCCGCTCCAATGCCTCGTCGTTGTCTTTGGCGATGGGTTCTTCGCTCAAGTTGCCGCTCGTCATCACCAGCGGACGGCCCACATCGCGCAGCAGCAGATGATGCAGTGGCGTGTAGGGCAGCATCAGGCCGAGGGTGTGCTGGTTCGGCGCGACCTCGGGGGCCACCGGCGCCCGTCCGACAGCGCCATCCGGCGTCCGGCGTCGTAGCAAGACGATCGGCGCCTGCGGCGAGGTGAGCAGGGCCGCCTCTTCCGGCGAGATTTCGCAGTAGAGGCGAGCCTCCTCCAGGGAAGCGACCATCACGGCGAAGGGTTTGTGCGGGCGACGCTTGCGTTCGCGCAGGCGCCGCACCGCTTCGGCAGCGGTCGCGTCACACGCCAGCTGGAAGCCGCCCAGGCCCTTGAGGGCGAGAATGCCGCCGCGCAAAAGCAGCTCGCTGGCCCAGGAGAGAATCTCGTCGCTGGAAGCTGGTGGCTGGGAGCTGGTTGCTGGAAGCTGGAGACTGGTTGCTGGTTGCTGGAAGCTGGTGGCTGGTGGCTGGTGGCTGGTGGCTGGTGGCTGGAAGCTGGTTGCTGGAAGCTGGTTGCTGGTTGCTGGTGGCTGGAAGCTGGTGGCTGGTGGCTGGAAGCTGGTTGCTGGTTGCTGGAAGCTGGTGGCTGGTGGCTGGAAGCTGGTTGCTGGAAGCTGGTTGCTGGTTGCTGGTTGCTGGAAGCTGGTTGCTGGAAGCTGGTTGCTGGAAGCTGGTTGCTGGAAGCTGGTTGCTGGTTGCTGGACGGTGGACGGCTGAGGTATCACCAGGCTGAGTTGGGGTCCACACACGGGGCAGGCGTTGGGCTGAGCGTGAAAGCGGCGGTCGGCGGGGTTTTCGTACTCGGCACGACAGGCGTCGCAGAGAGGGAAGACGCGCATGGTAGTATTGGGCCGGTCGTAGGGGATGTCCGTGATGAGGGTGAAGCGCGGCCCGCAATTCGTGCAGTTGATGAAGGGGTAGCGGTAGCGCCGGTCGGCAGGATCGAACAGCTCCCGCAGGCAATCGGGACAAGTCGCCACGTCCGGCGAGATGAGCACGAAACGTCCCGCCTGCGCCTCCGAATGGCGGATCTCGAACGTCGTGTAGCCATTCGAGGGGATCGGTGTCGCCTCCAGCGAAGCGATGTGCGCGAGCGGGGGCGCCTCAGCGCGCAGCCCGGCGAGGAACGCCGTCAGCGTCTCCGGGTCGGCTTCGACCTCGATGTCCACGCCGCCGGAGTGATTCAGCACCCAGCCGCGCACGCCGAGCCGCCGCGCCAGGTTGTACACGAAGGGACGGAAACCGACCCCCTGCACCACGCCGGTGATCGAAATCCGCAGCGCCCTCGCCGGCACATTTTCAGGCTGCACGAGATTCCCTCCGTCGCCGGGCGCCGTTATCCCAGCCGCTCCTCCACCCAGGCGAGCCAGGCCGCCATCCCCTCGCCGGTCTTGGCCGAGAGCGGCAGCACGGACGCGGCGGGATTCAGTCCCCACACCAGCTCGGTGAATTTCGGCAGGTCGAAATCCAGGTAGGGCATGAGATCGGTCTTGGTGACGACCACCACATCCACCGCCTCGAAGATCGCGGGGTACTTGTAGGGTTTGTCGTGCCCTTCGGGAACGCTGAGCAGCGCCACCCGGTAATCCTGTCCCAGGTCGAACGACACCGGGCAGATGAGATTGCCCACGTTCTCGATGAAGGTCACGTCCAGCACCTCGAGCGGCAGGGCGTGCAGGGCGCTATGCACCATCGGCGCGTCCAGGTGACAGCCGCCGCCCGTGTTGATCTGCACGACCGGCGTCCCCGTCGCGGCGATGATCTCCGCATCCACCTGCGACGCAGTATCGCCCTCGATGACGCCAATGCGGAAACGCTCGCGCAACGCGGCGATCGTCGCCAGCAAGAGTGTCGTTTTCCCCGCCCCCGGCGAGGACATGAGGTTGAATGCGGTGATGCCGTGCGCTTTGAGATGCTCCCGATTCTCCTGCGCTGCCTGATCGTTGGCGTTGAGGATCTTCTGCACCACAGGGATGCGCTGAGCGGTCACCGGCTCCTGTTCCTGCGGGTGATGCTCACAACCACAAGTGTCACACATAAGGCCTCCTCGGAAAATGGCCCCGAATGAACACGAATTTCACGAATCAGATCAGAAATTCCTGGCCCCCGGGGCTGCTACGTCCTCAAACAACGCGCTTCAGCGCGCTTGGCTCGTGTCAGGCAGGGGATTCCATCCCCTGCCGAACTGCGAGCCGTCGCAGCCTCTGCTCACGACTCACAAATCACATTTTCGTGCTTGCATGATGTGCGCCAGCACATGGCGCCTCCTCGGAAAATAGAGAGCAGCGGTCAGCAGTCAGCGAATCAGCGAATCAGCGAAAAAATCACTTGCGTGACAAAGGTACCGCCACTGACTGAAAAACGGAAAATTTCCTGGCAACTACTGAAGATTGAGAATCAATTTTTTCCCCTATCCCCTGGCCCCTTTCCCCCGCGTGCGCGGGGGAAAGGGGAACTTTTTTTGTGGGGTTTTGCAGGCGGGCTACGCCCGCCTGCAAAACCCCTTATTTTTTCTCCCCCTCCCCAACGGCGTATGCGCCGTCGAGGAGGGAGCAGGAGGTGGGGCAAAAGCTACAGCTCACCAAGGTTCATCCATTGCCGTCGAGCTACCTGACGCCAGGCTGAACTATGACCGCACATTACATTTTCATCCGCGGTGATGTGCCGCAGGAACATGTCAACTCCTTCGAGAATAGCGAACTTGCGAGTCACTGACGTTCCCACGTTCGCACCTTCACACCTTCTCACGTTCCCACGTGCTCACGTTCCCCATAGACATTGCCTGACCATCAAGGGCGGCGCCGTTGCCGCGCGCGGGCGGACCAGAATTCCACGCCTCCCACGAGCGCGCTTAAGACGAAGGCCGCGCGCATGAATTGTAACACAAAATCGCTTTTGCTGGAGCCGCGCTGCAGGCTGAAAATGAACAAAACGCCAAACGCCAGCAAGGCCATCCCGTTCACGCCGAGGGCCACCCGCAAGAGCCGCCGTTCGTCGTACAGCGACACGCCTCGCAAGGCCGTTCCCAGGCACGCGCTCTGCCGCCGGACGAAAACCCATACGCCGTCGGTCCACGCATCCAGCCGCAGCAACAGCGCGGAGTCGCGCACCGGGCGCCGCCACAGGTAGGCCGTGAGTCCCCCGCCCACGCACGTGCCCAGCAGACCCAGCCACACGTCCCATGGACGGTAACGGAACTGGAAATAGTTCTGCCCTGGAGGGGCGGACACGCTCAACCATTCGCTGTCGCGATCCAGGGCGACCGGCTTGCCGTTCAGCCAGGCATACCAGCCGTCCCATTGATGCTCCTTCACCGTCAACACGCCGGCAGCCTCCGTGTTGCACGTCACATCAATCTGTCCGCCGAGAGCGGTCGCCTGGCACGCAGCGACGCCGGCCGGGGTCAGCACCGACGCGTACGCCTGCGCGGGGTCCTCGACAATCGT
>JAAZNO010000025.1 GCA_012798275.1 Chloroflexota bacterium | reverse complement strand
CCTCGAGGGGCCGGAAGACTGGCTCGTCCCCCTTGACGCCGCCTGGGCGACATGGAACGGACCGGAGCCGGGGATGCCGGTGCAGCTCCTGCCGGATGCCACCCTTCCAGCACCGGCCGGCCCCTACTTTGAAGCGCGACCGCGCTTCGCGGACGGCGTCTGCTATCTGGAGGCGCCGGGGTTTGCGGGCATCATCGCCCTCGCTGAGGAGAAAGCCGCCCTCAAGGCGCACCCGGCGGCCACGGCCAGCGACCTCTCCTATTTCGTCCGCACCGTCATGGCCCTGGCGGCCTTCGAGCAAGGCGCGCTGCTGGTACATGGCGCCGGGATCGTCCATCACGACGTCGCCTACGTCCTCTATGGCCTTTCGGGGAGCGGCAAATCCACCGCGGCGACGCTTTCGACAGGACAACCGGTCCTCAACGACGACCTGCTGTTGTTGCGTCCGGCAACGCCGGGATGGGAAGTCCATGCGACCCCCTTCGGGCGTCGCCGTCACCCCGAAGTCACCGCCGCGCCCCTGCGGGCGTTGCTGCGCCTGGTCCAGGCCCCGCAGGATGCGTTAGAAGCGATTTCCTCAGCCCAGGCCCTGGCAGAACTGGTCGCCAATTCCCCGGTAGTCAACGCCGATGTTGCCCGGGCCCCGCTCCTCCTCCAACGCTGGCAGACAGTCCTGCAGGAGATTCCGGCCTATCGGCTGCACTTTCGCAAAGCCAACACCTTCTGGGAGGTCATTGATGCTCACTTTGGATAGTCGGGTTCAACCGGCGCCCGGCGTCGTCGTCCGCGAAAGCGGTGACGAACTCGTCGTTGTGGCTCCGGCGCAAGGGAAATACCTGGTTCTCAATCGAACCGGCGCGGCCGTCTTCCGTCATATGAATGGGGAAACTCCTCTCCGCGACATCGCCGGGGCGCTCAGTCAGGATTTTCAAGCGCCGGTGGACAGGGTACAGGCGGACATACTCCATCTCGCGGCGCAGCTCCTGGAGCGGGGCATGATAGTACTGACGGAAGGCTGACGAGCTTTCCCCCTGGGAGCTGTTCGACAATCCATGGCCGCCCGGACCACATGGGAGCTCAGCCAAAAGAGCCTCAAGGTCGCCAACGCAGCAACCGCAAAAGCGAAATTGTGTTATACTCATCTCATGACGTGAAGGTCCTTTCCTGTTGCCGGATCTGGCGCGTTTCAACTGCCGATCAAATGGGACAAGCAACACCGGCATGCTGCCAAACATCAGTTTCAGCTGCGTGCTGGGCAAAGCGCCAGGAAAGAGGTGCATCACGCGGCGAGGTAAAGTCAGAAGAGCAGTTCCAGCGTCCAGCTCAAATCATCACCTGAGGAGTGTCACCATGTACGAAACCCCGATGATTGTGTTCGAAGGCGAATTGGAAGTCCAGGCGGGTAGCCCCATCGGGCCTCTCACACTGCCCGGCCTTGAGTAATTCCAGGCTGCGAACTTTCCAGACCGGGTAGCGTGGTGATCCGCTACCTTGACCCACAGGGGAAAGCCCATCACTTTCCCCTGTTTGTTATGCGCGCGATGAGGCTTCCTATCGGACACGGCCTATCCTCCGGCGAAGTCTCGAACCAGCTCCTGACATAGGATTATGAAAGACGAGGCCCTGCAAGCGCTGAGTGACCTGGAACTGCTGCAGCGCATCATTGAAGGTGGTGAGGCAGCTTTTGAGGAGCTCTATCAGCGCTACAACGTCCCGCTCTTCAATTACCTGTTGCGTCTGACGCATGACAACATCGCGGCGGAGGAGCTCCTGCAAGATGCATTCCTGGTCCTCTGGCAAGAGGCGTGTTCTTTCCGCGGCGAAGCCAGCGTCAAAACGTGGCTCTTCCGCATCGCCCATCATCGCGCCGTTTCATGGCTGCGCCGACGCCCCGAACATTCCCATGGCGATCCTGAACAGTTGCCTCTCGCAGACGCTACTGCAGGCCCCGAAGATCAGGCCATCGAAGCCTGGAAGAGTCGAGAGGTCCTCGCGGCCCTTGATAGCCTCTCCAGTAAACACCGGGCAGTGCTGGAACTGGCGGTGTTCTACGAGCTACCCTACGGTGAAATCGCCGAGGTGATTCAATGCCCGGTAGGCACAGTAAAAAGCCGCGTCAGCTACGCGCGGCGCTCTCTGCTGCAATACCTCAAGAATCACGGGCTGAGTGAACTCTAGGAGAAACCGGCCATGCGTATCCTTCGCAAATCACACCGCAGCAAGCTGGCAGCCCTGCTTCCGTGGTATCTCAACCGCACACTTCCCCCGGCAGAACAGCAGCAGGTAGAGCGGGAACTGCAGAAGCACCCCGAGCTGCATCAGACTCTGAATGAGTGGCACACGGTGCAGACTTTGGTGAAGGGACAGCAGGTGCAGTCCCCCTCTCCCGAAGTTCAGGCCCGGCTGATGGCGCAAATCCGCGCCCACAACTTGCCGCGACGCCAGACCCTGCCGCCGTGGCTCGCTCGCAGCTGGGGCCTGATGGTGACCCTGGCGATGTTGTGCCTGCTGTGGACGGTGTTCCAGCCGGGGATCCAGCTGCGATGGCAGGTCAGCCAGGGGGACATCGCGGGTTTCCATATCTACCGCGCGCCGGCCGGCAGCACTGACTTCACCCTGCTGTCGGAGGTCGCCCAGCCGTCCGCTGCGGGAGCCTACCGTTTCGTGGATACCACCGTGTGGCGGGGGCAAGCCTACACCTACCGCATCGTAACCCTGGGGCGGGATGGGCAACAGCTTCTCAGTAGCGAGATCATTGTCGGCGCCGGCGCCGCGCTGCCGGGGCAACTGTCCGTGGCCCTGACCAGCGTTCTCCTCGGCTGGAGCGCCGTCCTCCTGCTCGAGCGCTGGCCTATACCACCGCGACGGTATCAGCTCCGCTAATGCCGTCGCGCGAGACGTGACCTCCACGCCCCTCCTGTTCCCCCGCAGCATCACGACGACCTCTCCACAAATGCTTGACAAACGCCTCACAAACAGGTATAGTCATACTGCCGTGGCTGAAGGCGCGGCAACGTCCCCCTTCAACGACGGCGCTTTCTAATTTCCGATCCTGTCTCATCGGACAACACGTGAACCGGGAGGCACACCCTCCCCAGCGGAGGGTTGTGCCCATGATCGAGGGTAACCATGCATACAAAAACCGCTTTCGCTTTGGGCCTGACGCTGGCGCTCGTCGGCGTCGGGCTGGGGATAATGTCGGGACTGACTTTTCCGACGCAAGCCGCCTTCGCGCCGCGCCGCGAGGGGCCGCCGGCGCCGGCAGCTCCCGATGACGCCTTTGCGCCCTCGCCGGCAGCCGCTGCGCTGCCCCCCGCCGAACCCGTCGCGCCCCCGGCGCTGACCCTCTCCTCCGCTCCAACGCCCTGGACGCTCCCGGATCCTGTCTGGCGCATTGGCGTCACCCGGGATGGGTTGTATCGCCTCGCCTGTGACACGCTCGAAGTGGCCGGTGTGCCGGTCAGCGGGACCGCGACCTCGGCCTTGCGGCTCTGGCATCGGGGCCTTGAAGTCGCCATCGAGGTCAACGACGTCAACGGCAACGGCTTGTTCGAACCCCAAGACGGGCTGAGCTTCTACGGCGAGAAATTTCACGGCAGCCCCCAGGATGAAAAATACACCGACGAAAACGTCTACTGGCTGAGCGTGGAAGCCGGCGCCGCCGGCAAACGCATGACCTCGCGCAGCGTGTCCCCGCTCGACGCGCCGGCGACGGACATGTGTCTCACTACCGTCGTAGCCGAACAAAATCTGCGATACTGGGCGCGCTGGTACGACCATCCCGGCACCGCGACCACCTGGTTCTGGGAACGGATGGTCGTTCCCGTCGGACAGGTCGTCACGTCCACTTACCCCCTCCCCTTGAGCCATATTGCTGCCGCCCCCCACACGGCCACGCTCCTCATCGAGGTTGCCGGAAAGAGTTTCGACGCGGCCATCAATCCCGATCATTCCTTGCGGCTGACCCTCAACGGCACCCCCATCGGCGAGACCTCCTGGGATGGTGAAGTGGGGCACGTCGCCACGTTCGAGATTCCCAGCGCACTCTTGCAGGAAGGGGACAACGCGCTGGCGCTGGCAGTCGTCGGCACGACCGTGGCTCAGGACGTGTATTTCGACCGCGCCGAGCTCACCTATCTGCGGGAGCCGGTCGCGGCAGAAGGCGCCCTCACCTGCAAGGTCCCCACGACCGGCGCGCACACCTACACATTCACGGGCTTACCTGCCGGGGCGCAGCTCTACGACATCACCGATCCGCTCAATCCGGTCAAACTCACCGATCATAGCGGCTTCACCTTCCAGGACACCGTGAGCGCCGGCACGCGCTACGTGGGGGGGATTCCAGCCCCGCTTGCCCCCACCTTCACCAGCTATCTGCCGCTGGTGCTGCGTGCCAACAGCGGCGCGACGCGGGATGTCGCCCCCGTGGCCTCGGCGGCCATTCCCGCCGTCGCCTCCTCCCCCGCGCCGACCCTCGAACAGTATCATCCCGACCTCAGCCTGATCACGCGCACGACCGGCGCCGACCTGCTCATCATCGCGCCGCGCGAATTCCACGCCGCGCTCCAGCCCTTGATCACCCGTCGTCAGGAGCAGGAGCTGCGCGTGGCGCTCGTGGCAGAACAGGACCTCTACCCCCTCTTTAACGGCGGCGTGTACCATCCCGAAGCGCT
Organism: Chloroflexota bacterium; assembly: GCA_012798275.1. Taxonomy (GTDB): domain Bacteria; phylum Chloroflexota; class Anaerolineae; order B4-G1; family SLSP01; genus JAAZNO01. The sequence continues at coordinate 1,047 of JAAZNO010000025.1, read as the reverse complement.
TCGCGCCTTCGTCGCCCACGCCTACGAGAACTGGCCCGGCCCGGCTCCCCGCTACCTGCTCCTGGTGGGCGGCGGCCATTTCAACTTCAAGGGCTACGCACCGGAGACCTTCGGCCCGCCGGCGCGCATCTGGATTCCACCCTACCTCGAATTTGCCGATCCCGATCAGGGAGAAGTGCCGGTGGACGCCCGCTACGGCGACGTCAACGGCGACGGCTTGCCCGAGCTCATGGTCGGACGCATCCCCGCCAACTCCGAGGCCGAGCTCGCCACCTACCTTGACAAGCTGCTGGCTTACGATGCCCTGCCCGCCGCGAGCTGGACGGAGACCGCGATCTTCGCCGCTGATGACGGCGCCTCTTCCCCGGAACCCTCTTATGCCGACAGTTTTCGGGGCTGGATCCAGGATCAGCTGTTCCCTTCCTGGGTCGTCACCCACACCGTGTATATGGCGGACTATTGCCCCAAGCCGCCGGCGAGCTGGACCGCGCCTTGTCCCTCCGCCACGCACGCGCTGACCGAGACCTGGAGCCAGGGAGCGGCGCTCCTGTTCTACGCCGGGCATGGCGCGCCGGGCGTATGGGCCCATGAACCGCTGCTTCGAGGATCACAGCTCGCTACCCTCAAACCGATGACGGGCCAGCCCCTGATCATCGCCCTGGATTGCTGGGACGGCTACTGGATGTATCCCCACAACACGAACCTGGGCAACGGCCGCGAGGCAGTCTCCATCGGCGAGCGCGCCACCATGGGATGGGGCGATCGGGGCGCCATCGCGGTATTTGGGCCGGCGGGCCTGGGATACCTCTATGTCGAGGAGCCTATGGCCCGAGCCATGATGCAGAAGGCTTTCGTGGACGGAGAACGCTATCTGGGCGAATTGACGCAGGCCGGGCGCCTGGCAATCTGGAGCCTGAATTCAGGGAAATACCTCGCTCGCACCTACACCTTGCTGGGCGACCCTTCGATGCGCCTGCGCCTCACGGATGCGCCGTAGGCCCGGCGTTGACGCCTGAATCCAGGAGGACTGGCCGCTTGACGCTGAAT
>JAAZNO010000190.1 GCA_012798275.1 Chloroflexota bacterium | reverse complement strand
TTCGAGGAGGACTTCTACCTGAGCCTGGAGCTGCACGGCGCGGCGGACGAGGCCGTCGCCCGGGAAGTGAGCCGGTTGGGGGCGCGGTTGGGCGTGGCGACGGTCGCCGTGCAGCCCGTCTACAGTCTCACGCCGGAGGATAAGCCACGATTGCGCCTCCTGGCGGCGATTCGCTGTAACTGCCCGCTCGAAGCGGTCCCGCCGGAGGCCCTGCCCGACGGCGGCGTCGCTGCGGTGGAGGATCACTGGCTCTCCCCGACGGAGGTGACGCAGCGCTTCGCCGCCTTCCCCGAAGCGGTGGCGCGCGCGGGGACGTTGGCCGCGGCCTGCGTCGAGGCGTTGCCCACCGGCGCGCGGATCTGGCCCGCATGTTCCCTTCCGGCGGGATTATCGCCCGAAGCGGCCCTGGTCGAAGGGGCGCGCGCTGGTTTCGCGGCGCGTTTTGGCGCCTCGGCCCCTCCGGCGGGCCGCGCTCGCCTGGAGCGGGAGCTCGAAGTCATCTGCCATCAGGGCTACGCCCCTCTCTTTTTGGTCGTTGCCGACATCGTGCGCTACGCTCGCGAGCGCGAGATTCCCGTGAGCACGCGGGGCAGCGTGGCGAATTCGCTTGTAGCGTATTGTCTGGGCATCACCACGGTGGATCCCCTCGCTCACGCGCTGCTCTTCGAGCGCTTCCTCAGCCCGGCGCGGCGCGATCCGCCCGACATTGACCTGGATTTCTGCAGTCGCCGCCGCGATGAGGTGCTCGACTACGTCAGCATCACGTATGGCGCTGACCGGGTGGCGTTGGTGGGCGCGCTGAGCACGCTGCAGCTGCGGTCGGCGGCGCGCGAGGCCGCGAAGGCCTGCGGACTGGACGAGGGCGCGCTCAAACGACTGCTGGCGGCCTTGCCGCGCTCCTTCCATCCCCGCTGGCTGCCTGACGCGCGCACGCCGGAAGAGGTGCTCGCGGCCATCGAGGAGCCGCGCCTGCGTGAGGTGGCTCGCGCCGCTTACAGCATCACCGATTTCCCCGACCATCTCAGCGTTCACGCGGGCGGTATCGTCATCACCCCCGGCCCGTTGACCGATTACCTGCCGCTGCAATGGTCGCCCAAGGGCTTTCTGGTGACGCAATTCGATCACGGCGATGTCGAAGCCCTCGGCGTCGCCAAGATGGACTTGCTGGGCGTGCGCGCTCTGACGGTGCTCAGCGATGCGGCAGAACTGGTACGTCGCGATAGTGACCCCGCCTTTCGTCTCACGGAAATCCCCCTCGATGATCCGGCGACGGCGGCGTTGCTGGCGCGGGGTGACACGATCGGCGTCTTCCAGTGTGATTCCGAAGGCGCGCGGCGCACTTTGTGCAAGTTGCGGGCTCAAACCATCGCCGATCTGGCGATGGCCAACGCCTTCTTCAAGCCCGGCCCGGCGACGGGCGGCATGGCGGAGGCGTTCGTGCGCCGCTATCGGGGCGAGGAGCGCGTGACGTACCTGCATCCGGCGCTCAAGCCGATATTGGAGCCGACCCGGGGCGTGTTGATCTTCCAGGAGCAAATCCTGCGGGTAGCGACGGAGATCGCCGGGTTGAGCTGGGCGCAGGCGGATCATCTCCGACGGGGGATGAGCAAGATGAACCCGGAGGCGATGGCTCAGATGCAGCGGGATTTTGAGGCTGGCTGTCAGCGTCCGCCGCCCGACGGCCCGGGGTTGAGCACGGAGCAGGCGCGGCGCCTGTGGCAGCAGGTCGAGGTCTTTGCCGGGTATGGTTTCAATCAGGGGCACGCCACGGCCTACGCCGACGTGAGTTACCGTTCGGCCTACCTCAAGACGCACTGGCCGGCCGCTTTTTTCTGCGCTCGCCTGCAGGATTGGGGAGGCTATCACCATCCGGCGGTCTACATGGCGGAGGCCGTGCGCTGGGGTGTTGCGGTGCGCCCGCCGCACGTGAACGCGAGCGCCGGACGTCCGGTGCTCGCCTGGGAAGCCGGGCACCCCGTGATCTGGCTGGGTCTGCGGCTGATTTCCGATTTACGGGGACGTTCGCTGGGGGCGCTGCTGACGGCGCGCCAGGACGGTCCTTTCGTGGACTTGCGGGATGTGCTGGCGCGTGTTCCCCTGCAGGAACTGGAGGTCCTGCACCTGATTCGGGCGGGGGCGCTCGATGGGCTGGGGTCGAGTCGCGCCGCGTTGCTGGCGGAGCTGCGCGAGATTCGTCGCGGGGGCAGCGCGCGCCAATTGCCGCTCCTGATGCTGGAGAGCGACGTCGCGCCGGAGACGCTGGCGCAGCGTCTGGCGTGGGAGCGCGCGGTGATGGGGTATCCGCTCGCTACTTTGCAAGCGTGGCTGCCGCAGCTGCGTGCGGCGCACGGAAACGCGCTGCCGCTCGCGGACCTGGCAGAACGGCAGCGCGCTCACATGCTGGGGGTGCGCCTTCCCGGCTGGAGTCGCGGGCCGGACTTTTTCCTCTGGGACGGCGCGACCTGGCTGCTGGCGAAACTCCCCCCAAAACAACCGCTCCCGCCTGCGTGGGAACCGCTCCTCATCACCGGCGTGCGTCAGACCGACGGGTGGGGTATGACCTGGCTGCAGATAGAGACGTGGCAGGCCGAACCGTGAACCGTGAGAAGTGAACCGTGAGACGGCTTCCTCCTCCCTACTCCCCTACTTCCCTTTCACGCCAACTCCGCCAGATATTGCTCCACGATTTGCGGCACGTTGCCGGTGGTCGGAATGCCTGTCCACTCATCGTTGGGATGTACCAGATTCACCACGACCAGCGCGGCCCCGTTGAAGACGGCGCTGCGGGCCTCTCTGAGATCAATCCCCCCGGCGGCGGCGATGAAAATGTCATATTTGCTCCGCAGCCGGTTGATGTGGCGGTACTGGATCATTTTCCCGCGGGTGGACTCCTCGTCCCGCCCACGGTGCAGCACCACGACGTCGGGAGGATGTTTGAGCGGGCGCACGACTTTCAGCGGATCCTGCACGCCGATCATGTCCACCATGGAGATCATTCCCAGTGTGGTGCACTGAGCGATGAAAAGATCGAGGGTCTCCGTGGGGGAGCTGCCCAGCGCGGTGACCGCTGTAGCGCCTGCGGCCCGCGCCATTTCTACCTCTCCCACGGCGCCATCGGCGATCTTGAGATCCGCGACGATATGCCCTTGCCATAGCGTGCGCATCGTGCGGATGCCCTTCATCCCCTCGCGTTTAAGGAAGGGCGTCCCCGCCTCGATCAGCAGGCGCTCCGTGAGCCGCAGGCGCGGCAGGAGCCGGGCAACCAGCGCGGTATCGTAGTTGAAGGCGAGCTGCACATACCGGAGATTGTTGTCGAGCATCGCTCTGCCTTATTCTTGGGGCGTCACGGCCTTCAGCGCCTGCCCCACCTCCGACGGGACGAAGAGCACGATTTTCTCCGAGGGGTCGGCGGCGATGTCGCGGAGCGTCTGCAGCGTGCGGAGATGCAGCGCTGCCGGGCTGCCCGCGAGGTTGTCGGCGGCCTGCCGCAGGTTCTCCGAAGCGGCGAGCTCTCCCTGCGAGGCGATGATCATGGCGCGGCGCTCGCGTTCGGCTTCCGCCTGCTTGGCCATGGCGCGCTTCATCTCGGCGGGCAGTTCCACTTCCTGGATCTTGATGGATTCCACATCCACGCCCCAACCACTGGTTTCCGTGTCCACGATCTCGCGGATGCTGTCGGCGATCTTCTCGCGCTCGGTCAGCACGAAGTCCATCTCCGCATTGCCGATGACGTCGCGGAGTGCTGCCTGCGTGTACTGTCGCACGGCGAAGGCATAGTCCTCGATCTTGATGATGACGGCTTCGGGATCCACGACCTTGAAGTACACTACCGCATTGACGAGCATGGGGATGTTGTCACGGGTCATGACTTCCTGGCGGGGGATGTCCGCCGTCTTGATGCGCATGTCCACTTTGCGCATGGTTTGAATGATGGGGATGACAAACGTCAGCCCCGGCTCGCGGGTGCCGATGTATTTGCCGAGTTGGAAGACCACGCCACGCTCGTATTGGTAGATGACGCGGATCCCGCGCAACACCAGGATGATCACGATGGGAAGCAAAATCCAGCCAAGGATGACAAGAAAGCCCATATGCAATTTCTCCTTTGCACTGAGGATGGATAGACCGCGCCAGCGTGCGCCCTCATCGGCAGCCCGCGACGCCTGAAACAGTTCTATTATACACCCGGATTTCGTGGCCGATCACCATTTTGGATTTGTCTGACCCCACATCCGTGTTACACTATCCTGGCTTTTGGGCTGCGCGTTATCGGAGATGAGAAGGCGCCGCCGTCAAAGAATGTGAGGCGTGAGCTGTGAGTCGTGAGCAGAGGCTGTGACGGCTCACGGGTCGGCTGGGGATTCCATCTCCAGCCTGACACGAGCCAACCGCGCTGAAGCGCACTGTTTGGGGACGTATCAGCCCTGGGGGCAAGGAATTTCTGATCTTATTCGTGAAATTCGTGTTCATTCGGGGCCATTTTCAAAGGAGCCAACCCGTGCAAAAAACACTTGATGTGAAGTTGAATCGCCTCCGCGGCAATCCCGATAGCCGGGAGTTCATTCTGGTCTATGCAGCCGACGCGGACATGGCCTACGGTGTGCCCGCGCCAGGAGCGACGTACCCTCCTCAACCTGGCGCCCGGTATGCCTTCCCTTCTATGCAGGAATACTACCTGCACCTGGAGGAATTGATCCGCGAGGAGGCCGTCGAAGTGATGCTGGCCTCGGTCTCGGCGATGGACGTCCTGGCGCGCGACAAGCGACTCTTCGACGATTCCCCCGTCACGCCGGCCATCCGCGCCAACGATACGACCGACATTTGGGTGGGACGCGGGGCGCGGTATGCGCAATCGCCCTCCCGGCCCTTCGCCAGCACGACGTTGGACGAGGCGCGTTGGGGCACGCTGCTGCCGGCGCCGGGACAGACTCCCGACGTAAACCTGGGCCTTTATTCCATCACCTTCAACAACAACCTCGACGCCGACGTGCGGAGCCTTGAAGCCTTTAAGGATTTTCGCGTCGCGGCGACGCGCCAGGGCTTCCGCTACTTTCTGGAAGTCTTCAACCCCAACGTCGCGGATCTGGGCATGCCGCCGGAGCTGGCGCCGCATTACGTCAACGATCAGATTGCCCGAATGCTGGCAGGAATTCCGCACGCCTCGCGTCCCGAGTTCCTCAAGGTGGCGTATAACGGCCCGGCGGCGATGGAAGAGCTCGCGCACTACGATCGAAGTCTTGTTGTGGGCATCCTCGGCGGCGCTTCGAGCACGACCTACGATGCCTTCAAGCTGCTCGCCGAAGCCAAACGGCATGGCGCGCGGCTTGCCCTCTTCGGGCGGCGGATTAAGAACGCCGAACATCCGCTCTCGTTTGTGCGGATGCTGCGGGCTGTGGCGGATGAGGCGCTCGCGCCGGAAGAGGCGGTCCGCGCCTATCGCGGCGACCTGGCGCGCCTGGGCATCCCGCCCCGCCGTAGCCTGGAAGAGGACATGCAGCTCTATTCTCCCGGCCTGCTGGCATGATTTTTGAACGTAAAGTGGCTGGAGGGGGCATTGTTGTCGCGGGACACATCTGCCTCGATATCATCCCCGCGATGGAAACGGGGGGGACGCTGGAGCCGGGACACTTGATCAACGTCGGCCCCGCGACGGTGACGACCGGCGGCGCTGTCGCCAACACGGGGCTGGCCTTGCATCGCCTGGGAACGCCGGTGCGCCTCAGCGCCAAAATCGGCGCTGACCGCTTTGGCGCTATCATCCTTGATCTGCTGCGCGCGCAAGGGCCGGCGCTCGCCGACGCCATGATCGTAGATCCGCACACGGCGACTTCTTACACCGTGGTCATTGAGCCGCCGGGTGTGCCGCGCCTCTTCATTCACTGGGAGGGACCCAACGCCACGTTTACCGCAGCGGACATACCCGCCGAGGCCTTTGAGGGCATGGCGCTGCTGCACTTTGGTTACCCTTCCATTATGCGGGGCTTTTACAGCGATGGCGGCATCGCGGCGGCGACGTTGCTGCAGCGCGCCCGGGCCGCCGGGCTGCTGACCTCGCTCGACGTGGTGCGCCCCGATCCCGACTCCGAGGCAGGCCGCGTGGATTGGGACGCCTGGTGCGCGCGGGTGCTGCCTCATGTGGATGTCTTCATTCCCAACCTCGACGAGGCGCTGTTTTTCTTCGACCGCCCCCATTTCCTATCGGGCGTGACGCGGCCTGACGAGGTCCTCCTGCACGCTCTCGCCGGTCGCATCCTCAACCTGGGCGTCGCCGTCGTGGCGATCAAATTGGGGGCGGCAGGCCTGTACCTGCGCACGACCGTGGATCCGGCGCGACTGCCGGCCCTGGGACCGGCCTGGGTGGGGCGAGAACTGCGCGTCCCGGCGTTCCGCGTCCCCGTGATAGGCACGACCGGCGCTGGCGATTGCGCTATCGCGGGTTTTCTTACCGGCTTGCTGCGCGGCTTAGGGCCGGAGCAGGCGACCCTGAGCGCGGCGGCAGTGGGCGCCTTCAACGTCGAAAGCCCTCGCAATGCCGATGACATTCCTCCCTGGGAAGTCGTTCGGGCGCGGATGGCGGCAGGATGGGCGCAGTACCCGTTGGAGATCGCCATCCCCGGCTGGCAGTGCGGCGCGGATGGGGTGTGGTACGGGCCGGCAGAGGGCGGCGTGGACCGCGAGTAGCGGAGAGGGCGGATGGACTATCACATTTTTGTCGTCACGGCGCCCGGGGTGGAGGCCCTCACCGCCGGGGAGATGCGCGCTTTGGGCCTGGCAGGCAAGCGGGTGGGACATCCGACCGTCGGCGGCCTGGAATTTCTCGGCCCGCTGCGAGATCTCTACCGCCTCAACCTGCACCTGCGCACGGCGAATCGCGTCCTCGTGCGGCTGGGTGAATTCTACGCGGCGGCGTTCTCCGAACTGCACAAGAAGGCGGGACGCCTGCCGTGGGAACAGTACTTGCGGTCGGGACAGCCCGTGACGGTGCGGGTGACCTGTCACCAATCGAAGCTGTATCACTCCGATGCCGTGGCGGAGCGGATCGTGAGCGCTATCGGCGAGCGGTTGGGCGCGCCGGCAACGTTTGTGGACCAGGACGAGGAGTCGGCGGACGCGCCGCCGCAATTGGTGCTGGTGCGCCTGCTCGATGACTTGTGTACGGTGAGCGTGGATTCTTCGGGGGCGCTGCTGCACCGCCGGGGCTATCGCCTGGCGACGGCGAAGGCGCCCCTCCGGGAGACGCTGGCGGCGGCGATGCTGTTGGCTTCAGGCTGGGAGGGGACCGCGCCGCTACTCGATCCCTTCTGCGGCTCGGGGACGATTCCCATCGAGGCGGCGTGGCTGGCGCGCCGGCGCGCGCCGGGCGCCGCGCGGCGCTTTGCTTTCATGGAGTGGCCCGGCTTTGCCGCGGACGTGTGGGAGGAGGAGCTGGCTGCGGCGCGTGCGGCGGAACGGGAGACGCTCCCGCCGCTGCTGGCGTCGGATCGGGACGCGGGGGCGATTCGCGCCGCCGAAGCCAACGCCGCGCGCGCGGGCGTCGCCGAGGCGCTCACCTTCGCGTGTCAGGCCGTCTCGGCCATCACGCCGCCGCCGGGGCCGGGCTGGGTGGTGACCAATCC
>JAAZNO010000024.1 GCA_012798275.1 Chloroflexota bacterium | reverse complement strand
TGAGGGTCGGTGGTCTGTTGTTGCGGCGGGGGTAAGTACTGGGGATCAATGCCTGTTCAAGGATAGGGAAGTAGTGCAGGCTACGTGGCATGGGAATGCAGCGCAGGGGCAGAGGAATGAAAAAGAAGGGTAAGGGGAAAGAGAGGAGGAAGAGAATAGGAAAACAAGGCTGGCCACTCCCCAAACCGTGCGCAAGAGTGAAAAGTATCTACTCATGCATAAAGCAACACAGCCTGGCGCAGATCGTCATAAGTGCCAATGTCGATGTAGCGCCCATCCTCGAAGGGAAGCCCCTTCACCCGCAAGCCCCTGGCTAACGCCAAATCAAAGATGTCCCCCAAAACAGGCTCCCGCCCGCGCCTGGCAGCGATTTCACGTCCTTCTTGCTCCAAAGTCTCATGCATGAAGGTGGTGAAAGCCGGCCCCCAACAGGTAATCCCCCACAACCATTTCAGATCCGTCTGCCGGGGTTTGTCCTGGTGTGCGATCACATCATGGGCCGCGTTGATGCCGATCATGCCGAACTTCTGGGGGCGCTCAGTCGGGAAGAGACCCAGCGTGAGATCAGCCTTCCAGGTACGATGGGCATTCAGCAGGCGGTTAAAGGCATCGCGGGGTTCGATAATTGTATCAGGCATACCCATCAGAATAGTTTCATTCCCCTTCAGCCATGGACTGACCAGATCCAGCGCGTAAGGCATTCCCCTAGCTTCTGACTGGAACACATATGCAAAAGGAACACCATAAGCCTCACCATTGCGGTAATATTCAACGATATCAAGCTTACCCGGCCCCAAAACGATGTAGAGCCGGTTCAGCTGAGCTGCGACCATGGCCTCGATGAGATACTGGCTCACCACCATGGGGCGTTGCTGCAGCTGCCCCTCCACTTCCACCAGCTGGTGTCCAATAGGGAAGAGTTCCTTTGGCAAGGGATAAGGCGCCAAGCGGCGCCCCTTGCCCGCGGCGGGAATGATGCCTACAACGTCCTCCGACCCCATCCGTGTCCTCGTCAGGGAAGTGATTCCCAGAGAAGGCCCGCGTCGAACACCTGATCGGCCTGCAAATTGACGGTCAATTCGGCGCCGGTGCTCGCATCGTGCACCATGAGGGAGTTAAAGGGGGTCCAAATGATGATGACGTAAAAGCCCGGGTCCACATCCTTGAAGGTGAAATGGCCATTCTCATCCGTCATCGCCTTGGGAGCGGTGCTGGGATCCAGACTGTACATCGGCGTGTCCACCGACGCCCCGATGTGGGTCCCAAGATAGAGCTCCACATTCGCCATGGGCTGCTCCGTATTTTGGATATTTAAAATCCCGGTGATCACCCCCTTCCCTGATGCGGGCACAGGCACCTCATAGGTCGGCTCAGGCGACACCACAGCCGGTTGCACCGGACTATCCAATGGCGACACCCCGGGCGATGGATTGCAACCGAGCGCCATGAGCATCACCCCCATCAAAACCACCACGAATGCTTTCTTTAGCATGATCCGCATCCTACCCTTTCGTGTCAAAGAAAAGGGCCGCCGGGCAGGCGCCCAGCGACCCTTTCATAGGGTCAAGAAGGCCTACTGAACAATCGCCTCGTAGGTCAGCAAGAAATCGCTCTTAACCGGGTTGGTCACCTGATTTTCATTGACTACACAGACTATATTCTCACTCGAGGTAATTACCGCAGAGCCATTGAAGCTAGCGGGCAAGCCGGTGGTATTGGGCTGATAGAACAGCGCCGTACCGTTGACTGGAACACCGGTCCTGGCCTCGGTCACGCTATTGGAGTAGGTCGCCGTAATATTGGCGGCAGCCGCGCCGATGTTCTGGCAGGTAATGCTGGTGCTGAAGCCGTAGTAAGTCTTGAGCACGATAGGAGCATTGGCCGTTTTCCCGCCAGAGGCAAAACCAGTGTAAGAAGCTGCGCGGTTGTTCACGTCCGACTCGTTGACAAGGGCAACAACAGTACTACCCGTGGCCTCAATCTTGGCAGATCCCAACCAGCCGGCGGGCAGACCAGCTTCGTTGGGAGTGTAGAACAACTGCGAGGCCTTCGCCGGAACCGTCTGGGTGTTTGTGGCGCCATTGGAGTAGGTCACTTTCACGGTCGCCGAAGCCGTGCCGACGTTCTGCACCGTCAGGGCAGTATTGAAACCATAGTAATTCTTCATCAGCACCGGAGCATAAGCAACAGCCGTGCCGCTGGTAAAACCATTGTAAGCGTATTGCTGACCGACGGAGTCCCACACGCTCACCATAGCGGCCACAGGACCAGTGGCCTCGACCACACCCGCGTAAATGCCATCGGGGAGCGTAGTGCGGTTCTTCTGATCGAACGAGACCCAGGCGTTGCCCGGGACCGCCTTGGTCTCTGTATCCACCAGCGTGGCGCCGTTGTAGATCTTGAGGGTCACATCGATCGAGGAGCTGCCCGCGTTCTGCACCACGACGTTAGTGTAGTAGCCGTAGTAATTCTTGTACAAGCCAGGGAAAGAGACCGTATTCGCCGTCTGGGCAGCAGAAACGCCGCTGTAAGAGGCGCTCCACGCGCTACCTGCACCAGTGAAGTTCGAGACAGCTGCCACGTTCACATCGCAGGAGATCACGGTCGAATACTGCCCCGCAGTCACGCCCAAGCCACCCACGTAGACGAAATAGCTCTTGTTACCCTGAACAGTTACGCTAGCGCTGGTGAGCGCAGCATCGCCCGTGCCGCTATACAGGGTATACTGACAAGTACCATCGGTGGCACCCAAGTTCTGAACGGTAAAGGCACTGTTATACGGGCCTCCAGGTCCAGGAACTTGCGCCGCTGCAGGAACAACGACGACAAAAGACACAATCAAAATCAAGGTCAAAAGCATTTTGCGCATAACATACCTCCTGAGATAAATGTCAAACTGGCTGAACAACTCTACACTACACCTTTAGTATACGAATTTGCCCTCCAAAAGCAATAGCCTTTATGGAGTATTGGTAGATAAGGGTGTCTTTGTTTGTAGAAAAGAGATGCTATGAAAGCTTTTTTACTATTGTCGTAGAGGGTGAAATTCATTTCACAAAAACTACTTTTTACGCGTTCCAAGAGCAAACGCCAACCAAACCAACATGCCCCAAAGCATATCACCGATAGTGAAAATCACGCGCATCAGCAGAGCAACCACCATAGCATAACTCAGGCCGATAGTGGATTCCAGTAACCCTACCAGAGACAGCTCGCGGATGCCTAGCCCAGCTGGCGCAAAGACAGCCAGGCTACTGACAATGCCACTCATAGCCCAGATCGCACCGGTTTCCAAAAAATCCGGCGCATAGGCAGGAGTCAAAGCTCGCAACAGCAAGTGAAGTATTATTGCAGCCAGCAACCATTGACTCTCATACATGACCAGGGCTGTCGCCAAACTCCGGAACGAGAAGTGATCGAGGGCGACCCAGCGCCGGGGCCATTTCCAATGTCGCAGGGGCACAATGACCAACAGCAGCAGGCAGAAGGCGAGCACAGCGGCTCCCCACCCCCAGCAACCAAGAGCCAGCCAAGGCAGGCCGCTGAGGATAATGCCCCCCCACTCCACAAAACTGACGGCAAGCGCCGCGCGTGAAGCCTCGGGGCTACGCTCACGGTACACAGCCGCGCGTCCCGCCATGTACCAGGGCGCGCCTGGCAAACGCCGCATCAGATGCGTCATGAAGTAAGTCTTCACATCCTCGAGAGTCCAGGGCGTGGATGTGAGGATCGAGAAAAGCTCGATCCATACCGCACCCTGCAACCCTAAAGCCAGACCATAGAGAAGCAGCCCCAACAACACCGGAACGGTCAAGAGATCCCAGTCTACGCCGCGCAATTCATCCGCGTTTTTCCACAAGAACCAACCGATCAGGCCGAAGGAAGCCAGCACGGCGATACGAGAGAGCCAGCGCAGCCAGGGCGATTTCATCGGCCCTCGGCACGGGCGAAACCGGTGATCAGCGATGCTCGATTGAGCCGCGTCAGCAAAGCGAAGGCAGGAGCGTTCAACAGGCGCACAGGCAGCGAGCCGCTCAACACCAGAAAAGCTTGCGTCCAGCGCGTCCGCCCAGCGGTGCTCTCAAGCCAAAAACGCAAACTAAGCAGGAAGGAGGGATAAGCGCCCACAAGGCACTCCCAATCCACCATCACCAGCCCCATTTTGCGCAGCTGTGTCCCCATCTGTCCTGCAGAGGGGTACAACAGATGTCGCGGCAGCTCCCAACCCATCCAATATTTGCCGAGCAAACGGCGCTCCCAGCTCGCCAAGTTGGGGATGCTGAAGATAAACCAGCCGCCGGGCTTGAGCAGTCGTGCCGCAGCTTGCAAGTTCTCCACCGGCGCATGCAGGTGTTCGAGAACATTCCACATTGTGATAACGTCATACGCAGCAGCGGGCAATTCGACATTCGTCAGCTCGTCAGCATGAATAGTCAGGCCAAGATGTTCGCGCCCGTAAGCCGCCGCCTTGGCATTGGGCTCCACGCCCTCCACCTGCCAGTGTCCGGTGCGCGCCATCTCATAAAGGAAATTGCCCGTGGCGCAACCCACATCGAGCAAACGCCCTCCCGGGCAGCGCCGCTCGATGGCGCGTTGGCGTTTACGCATACCATAGCGCCGATCCCAGCGCCGCAGGCGCGAGGGTTCCTCATCTATTGCTACGGAATACGGCTCATACTCCGGCGGGTAGTAAAAGGCTATGGTCTCCGGCGTGGGGCGGGGATCCTGTCGCAGGAGGCCGCAATGTGCGCAACGCACCACCCGGAACTCTCCGGGCAAGTACAGCAGGCGATCAGGCCCCTCGAAGAGCGGCTGCGCGTCGCCACTACCGCAGAAAGTGCAAGCCGCCGACTCGAAAACAGGTTCAGACGTCATCCTTCAGCTCCCTTCTACAGTTGGAAAGGGCGCCAACGGCTGGCGATAACCCTCGATGGCCCCAGCGATGAAGTAATAAATCGCTGTCGGACCGTTGCGCAGGCCCTCACGCAGCACCAAGTAGCCCAGGTGGATAACCGCAGCGAGGAACGGCGGGTGCCCGTGACGGCGGTAGAAATGCGCCCCACTCCGCCCCCAGGTGCACCAGAAGAAAGGCGGACGGCCCCGGAGTTGAATAGTGCGTGACACTTTGTGGTACAGGCGGGCCTGTGGAACATAAGCAATCTTGTATCCCGCCGCCCGCACGCGCAGCGAATAATCCCAGTCATCGTAGAAGAAAAAGTAGCCGGGATCAAGCAAGCCCACGGTTTCGAAGACCCGACGAGAGATGAGCAGGGCGCAAGTCGGAGCATATTCCAGCAAACGAGCTTCGGTGAAAAGCGGTGTGTCAGGCTCATCTAGTCCCAGCATGACGATGGCGGGCGGAAAACGGCGGTAGCGAGCACCGATGGACCAGATACGGTCACGGGCACCGTAATAAAGGATCTTCGGCATCAGCATGCCATGATCGGGATGCGCCTCCGCGTCGGACACCAGCGCGCGGATAATATCGGGCTCCATCACCGTGTCATTGTTCAGGATCAAGATGTAATCTGCGCCGGCTTGCAGGGCTGAAATGATGCCCGTATTGAAGCCGCCCGCAACACCCAGATTCTTACCCGTCTGTACCACGCGCACGGCGGGGAAATCCTCAGCTGCTCGCCGTGCCGTTTCATCCTGCGAGCCGTTGTCCACCAGCCAAAGGCTCAGCGCCGGATAAGAGGCTTCCACCGCTGACCGCAGGCATTCCGCTGTATCGGCGTAGTTGTTGTAAGCCAGAATTACGATGGCAACTTCAGGATCCATAATCAACCTTCACGAGAATGATAAGTCGGGCGGCACACTGCGCAGGCCTTGCGCAGCCCCCAGGCACCAGGCGACCTTGTGCAGAAAGACCCACGGCACACAGGGAAAATAACGCCAAAACGCTGGCATTCGCAAGTAGATCTGCATAGTGCGCGCGGCAGCAATGAAAGGGGAGAGCAATCGCCAGGCCCAGGCCCAACGCGTCCAGAAAGGCATACCGTAAAAGGCTGCATAGTGTTGGCGCACCTGAATGGACCAGAGTCCGCTGCGATGGGCATAGCTCCAGAACTGCTGCCAGGTGCCGCGAGCATGGCGATGATAGACGCGCGCTTGCGGTTCGAAGACCAATGTCCAGCCTCTATCCCCCAAGCGCAAAGTGAAATCCATATCTTCCACGTGACGCAGGTGCGGGTTAAAGCCACCGACTTGCTCCCACACGGCCCGCGGCACAAGCAGGCTGAAGCTTGCCAGGGTCTGGCGTGTTCCTGCCGGGTTGAGGACTAAATGCTCATGGAAGTTGGCAATCTGCCCGCAGTGCAGCAGGAAGGTGTCCGATTGGGGCAGCATCGCGCCACTGACCGCCCCCGCCTCTGGATGCGCTTGCCACGCTTCCAACAGCGTGACAAGCCAACCAGGTTGCGGAATGCAATCCGCGTCGAGGAAGATCAAGACCTCCACCGGGGTTTCCTCAGCATGCTCGCTCACGTTATCCAGTGCGTGGACAGCCCCAATATTGCGCGCCGCACCCGGGTAAACCGGCTCCGGCGTGACCACGGTCTGCACCTGCGGCGATGCCGGTATCTTGCCATAGCGATCCTGCCCGACGACCCACACCTCCACGGACACACCGGCCTCCTGCGCCAGCACTGCCGCGATGACTTCGTCAATCACGGGGCTGTGGAGATTGGGGATGATGACAGCAACCCGCATCCTACCCCACCCCCACAATGGCTTTGAGCAAGGCTACATTCACGTGGCGCTCGCCCGCCAGACGGCCATTACCTACCAGCCCTGTTGTCACCGCATAGCCTGGACCGGCCGTTTCAAGAAACACTCGCCAGCTCTCAGGACTCCAGAAATTAACGTGGCCGGCGAAGTAGTCGTAACGCCCGTTGGGAACCGCCAGGACCAGGGCGCCCCCAGGGGCAAGCATCTGCAACAGGTTATGCAAGGCGCGAGCAGGGTAGAGTAAATGCTCCAACACGTCCATGCAGAAGAGGATATCGAAACGACGCTCTAGCGGCGTCGTGATATCCAATTGGCTGAAATCTGCCTCGGGCAGAATCTGCCTGGCGATCTCCAGCGCTGCGAGCGAGTAGTCGAAACCCGTCAAACTCGCGGGACGAAAACCAGCAGACTCAACTGTTCGGCGCAGTTGCAGGAGAAAGTAGCCCGGCCCACATCCCGCATCCGCGATATGGCGCTGGTGATACGTCTCCAGCGGCAACAAGTGAACGAGGCTCTCGTAGTAGCGCAGGCGCGCCGGGTTCAAGTAATGCTGCAAAACTCGCGCATTACGATACAGCTGATCTGTACGTTCTGGCGTGTTGTGCTCCAGAGCGGAGCCGACATCCGCACCTTGCGCCGTCTCGCCCAAAGGATAGATGCCCCACCCTAACAGTGCCAGGGCTTTTTCAAGATATTCGCCTATGCTATATTTCGACATCTCATCCCATCCCCCCAAGCTTCCCTACCCGGCGTGTTCGGTGCCGCCTCGCCTTAGCGCGATGCTGCCTCGCGGAACACGCGCTCGTAAGCCTCTGCCATCTTGTCCCAGGCAAAACGTTCCAGAACGGCCTCCCGCGCGTGCACGCGCAGGTCATCCAACAGCGCTGGCTCCGCCAGGGTTCGCTGCAGAAAGGCACTCCATGCCTCAGCATCCCCCGGCGGCAACAAAACTCCGCTCTCGCCCTCGATGACGGCGTCCGGGATGCCCTCCAACCGCGCCCCAATGACCGGAAGGCCATACATAGCAGCTTCGATAGCAACCATGCCGAAACCCTCACGGTCGTTGGGCTGCGGAATGTTAGGCATGATGAAGACATCCGCTCCAGTGTAAACCTGTATCAGATCCGCATCGCTCAGCTGACCCAACAGGTAGACGCACCCGCTCAACCCCAACTCCGCCACCAGTGCGCGCAGGCGCGGCATTTCCGGGCCATCGCCCACGACGAGGTAGGCAAGCGATCCCGTCTCACTTGTGCCGGGCGACGCCTCGCACAAGTGGGACAGCACGTACTCAATGAACCAGCCAACGCCCTTGC
Organism: Chloroflexota bacterium; assembly: GCA_012798275.1. Classification (GTDB taxonomy): domain Bacteria; phylum Chloroflexota; class Anaerolineae; order B4-G1; family SLSP01; genus JAAZNO01. The sequence goes on along the minus strand of JAAZNO010000024.1, from coordinate 5,255 downwards.
GCGGCACCAAACGCCCGACGGTGAGCCAGAGTGTGCGCCCTCCTGCAAGCGGTTCGCCGAGAAGAGCCTCAATGCCAGCCCGGGCGGCCTCCCGCGAAGGCACAGCTGCCGGTGCATTCAGGCCCGGATAGATGATGCTGCAGCGTTCCGGCGCGATACCGCGCGCAATAGCATCTGCGTACGTCCCGGCGCTGATACAAATGACATGGTCACACTGCTGCAGGAGCGGCGGCACGAGAGCCTGATAGCCAGGGAAATTGAAAGTGAGATCCAACCCGTGCGCGGTCACCACGACGGGCAAGCGATACAGGCGCGCCAACGCCAGCGCCACCGGCGTGACCAACGGATCCCCGGCATGGATGATTTCCGCCCGCCGCGCCAGGAATAGCCCGCGCAGGAAGGCGTACACCAGAAATAGGGGAAGCGCTAGCTGGCTTCCGCCCCAGGTAATGGCCTGCACTGTGGCCCGCGCGCGCATGGCGGTGATGAGCTGATAGCTCAATCGTTGCATGCCGCCCACCGAGGGCGGATGCTTGCGGCTGATGAAGAGGATCTTCAAAGGTGCGTTTTGCAAAATCATCTTTGCAGAGCTAAAGTCAGGCTCGCCCCCCCATCCGGGGCCGTGATCTCCAAGTCGCCACCTCCGGCATTCCAATCCACTTTTGCCCCAATCCACCCTTTAGGCAAAAAGATGGTCGTCATTTGAAGCCCAGTATTGCCATAGTATACCACATCCAAACCTGAGGCACCAATTGTGGGACTGGCATCCAGGGTTCCGCCAATGCTCTGAGGCAACAGCACCGCCTCGACAGCAGCGTCGCCCTCACGCAAGCGGAAGCGTCCAGCCTCCATAGGAACGCCCGTTGAAAAGTGCCAGAGCAGGGCAGCTTTCTGGTCAGGGGGACCCTGGATTTCATCCACCACCACGATAGGGCCACCGCCGTGATAGAAATAAATCCAACGATCCTGCTGCCAACCCCGCCAGCCGCTTAGTCGGATGTGCGCCCAATCCACGGCCGTGCCCGTTTTGAACGCCAGCACTTCAGCGTAGTATGGAGGATCCTGCGCCCAGGAGCCGCCGGCGTGTAGTACGTAGCGCGGTTGAGTCCTAGCAGCTCACACTGGCGGCGAATACTGAGGTCGGGATGGCGCGGTTCGATGAGCATCCGCTTCGCCTCAATAGCCTCGGGTAACTTTTTTAAGCCATTCAAGTTCCAGCTTGAGCCGGCCCATCTCTGCGTAAAGTTCAGCTTCTCGCGCTTCTTGGGCGCGTTCCTGGCATGTTGAGCCCCCGTCGAACACGCTTGGTCCGGCTTCCAGTAATTGCCGCTTCCATTCGCTGATCTCTGCGCTAATTCACTCAGCGTCCGGCTGCCTTTAGCGGCTTCCAGCGCCACTTCGAAACTTGAAATCACTCCTATGTCGTCGCCGTTATGCATCTTTAACCGCCATAGGCTCTTCTAGATTATACACGAGTTCCCTTTAGCATGTGGCCTAGTTTTTAGGGGACCCTCCCATCCTCGAAGCAGACGTTGCCAATCGGGGGGCTGCAACCAGCAAAAGGTATCATCATCTAAGCCCAAAGAGCCGCGCTCGCTCCACCAGCGATGCCAGTCTTTCCAAGCAGCCCAGCGCCCCCGCAGCGGTGCGGTATCCAGCCGCGAGATCAAGGGCCAGGCCCACGTGACACCATCAACTGCCAGCAGGAGCGGGAACCAGTTCCACAGCCGTCGAAAGGGGTAGTGCTTCAACAATGTACGCCACTTGTTCCGTCCCAGCAGCATGTGCTTGAAGCCGGCAATGCGCTCGCCCGTCGCCGAATGGACATGCACGACGCGAGCCGCCGGCGCATACAAACAGCGCCACCCTGCCCGGCGTGCCCGCCATGCCAGCTCGACATCCTCGTAGTAGGCAAAATAGCGCGCGTCAAAGGGTCCAATCTCATCGAGCATGGCCCGGCGGTACAACGCCGCCGCAGCCGAGGGACCGAAGACCTCCACCGCGTGGACGGGCTCCTCAGAGACAAGGCCGCCAAGATGGCGATTCCAGGCAATGCCCAGCACATCCACTTCGATGCCGGCGGAATCCAGGCGCCCAGGATCATGCGCGAAGCAGATCTGTGACGCCACCATCCCCACACGATCCTCCCGTTCAGCAGCGGCGACCAGCGCACGCAGCCAGCCGGGAGCAGGCGTAGCATCGTTATTCAGCAACACGACATAGCGGGTCGAAGTTGCGCGGATCCCCTGATTGTTCGCTTCCGCGAAACCCACGTTTTCAACATTGACCACCAGCCGCAGGTCGGGATACGTCTCCCGCAGCCAGGGCACGGTGCCATCTGTCGAACCATTATCAACGACAAGGGTCTCGAATGCAACGCCCTCCTGGGCCATCAACGCCGGCAGGCACTGCTGCAGATGCTCGAGGCCGTTCCAAGTCACGATGATCACTGCCACAGAGCCAGTCATGGGACCGCCTGCGCTGTCAACGTGATCCGATCAATGAGCACACCCAGGACGCGGGTATCATCGCCGAAGTCGGATGCATTAGGTATCCAAGTGTCGCTTTCGAGGCCCAACACATGCCCTGTCCCTCGCAGCATCTCGCCTGGAAGGGACAGGGTAATCTCGGTGAATTCTTGCCCCAGGGTCCACTGCCCCACCTTCACATCGTCAAGTATGAGCGTCAGCGATACCGGGGTCATACGGGGGGCGCGAACGGCGCTTGCGGTCACCTCGAGAGTCACAGATCCCGCAGCAGGAACGCAGGGCAGACGAATGAAAGCCGCGCCATCCGTCCATCGAACTGAACGTTCACCCAGCAATTCCCGCGCATAGAAACCATTTTGAATGAAGACACTGTCCAACGTACCCACGTCGATTTCGGCAGGGAGCGCACACGAAGCGCTTTCGGCTCTTGTCGCCACGCGGTAAAACTCGAGGGGGGTGATGTGTTGCACTATCTGTGTCGGGAAATGAAAATAGGTTTGTTCGAGGTAGGAGGCCTGAATCCAAACGCCGAATTCCGGGATCAATTGCAGATCGCCCGCGGCGTTCGCCACTGGAGATGGTCCCTCAACCCAATAGACGGCTCGTCCTTCGGCCTGCCAGGCAGCGATAGCGTCACGCAGTGCGGCGATATCCAAGTGCTCCTCCTGCAGGTCAAAAGCAGTAAAGCCAAACACATATTGCAAGGGCGTTCCAACCGTCGCACCAGCGCCGACGGCTGGCGCATCGTCAAAAAGCAGCACCGCGCGGGGCGGGAGGCGCTCCGCCAAAGCCTCGAGCTGCGTGGTCAGACCACGAAACTCACGCAGATTCCACACGCTTCGATCCGCATGGCCGATCCCCAACAGCAACACGATCCCCAGTCCGCCTGCGATCCAGGGAGCAAGTCGCCAGCGCAAGCGCTGATCCCATAGCCGCGTCAATCCGTACGCTATGCCGGCGACGAAAAACGGCAATACCACTGGCACATAGCGCCGCATCGCATAAATGTGGAAGGGATTGTTCAAGATGTTGTGCAAGTACAAAAACGAGAAACTCAGCCCGACGCCGATCAGGGGCCAGATTCGCTGCCCATTCTCGCGGAGAATTATCCAGACAATGCCACCGATGGCCAGCCAGATTCCCAGCGGCGAGAGATACCAGCCCAGTCGAAGCAGGTTGAGGTGGTTTTGGACCGGGATCGTACCACCGCCGTACCAATATGCAGCCTCCATCATCTGTCCCGTCCGAGGCCAAATGAAGTACGCGAAGACCGCAGCACTTAACACCCCGCACGCGACGCCCCAGCGAATCACTGTGACGGTCCAAGATCCCGGCGGGTGGAAGCGCCATGCCCCCACCGCGATGAGCACTCCCCCCAGGATCAAGATGCTGAGAAGCCAGACGTGTTGCTGCACAAGAACAGTTGCCCGCTGCCATACCCCACCATATACCTCCCAGATATAGGGATAAGAGAGCAACACACCTTGAAGCACCGCCTGAAGCAGCATGAGGGAAAAAGGGACAAGAAACCACAGGGAATTGCCCCAGGCACGATGCCGAACACTGTTAAGCAACAATGCCGCTGGGATCAGCAAGAACGGAAGCGCATCGATCCGGGTAAGAAATACCTGCCCCAGCGCCAGACCGGCGATCATGCCCCAGAAGGCCCCCCCTTCCGCGAGGTACGCCGTGAAACCAAACAAACCCGCCCAGGTGAGGTATTGCGTCAGCGGCTCTGCCGTGGGATAGCGAGCAAAGTACATCTGAAGCGGCGTCAGGGCCAGCAAAAGGCCGCTTATCACTGCAGCTTTCCTATCGAAGAGTCGCAACATTGTCATAAACACCGACACGCATCCCAAAGTGGCCCAGAGAGCCGTGCCATACAGGCTCGCACGCAGCCCCAACAGGCCATTGAAAATCGCAAGCCACAGCGGATGCAAAGGATAGAACTGCGGCAAGATGGTGTCCACTTGATGCCGGCCGAGATAGAAACCGGGGAAGCGCAGGTAATGGACTACGTGGCCGGGAGCCGCTTCGCGAAATAGGCCCGGCAGGAGCGCTTGAGGTAGCTGCGCGAGGCCAGCTTCATGGAGCCGAAAATCGCCAGTGCGCGCCCAGACCGCTCCCAGATTGACGTACACACCAGCATCCGCCCCGCCGAAGAGATAGTCCGCGGGCCAGAAGAAAACCACAGCCCCTATTAACGCTACTCCGAGGGCAAGCCCATCGCTCAACGTGGGCTTTTTCAACGGCAGGAGCGGACGACGGCCTCCGCGCAGCAGAAGAAGAGCCGTTAACCAGAGCACCAAAAGGACAACGGCAAGGCGCATCAACCCGAATCTACCGAGTTCAAGAAGAATCAGCCCTACCTCACCAATGATCAAAGTACCTAACAGGGTGGCTACGAACAGCGTCTCACTCAGACTCAGCGACAGAGGTTTGCGGCCAAGACCGGCGAGAAGGGAAGCGCAAGGATAGCCCATCCACAAGGTCAACACAGCCCAGATGCCAATCACCAACGCACCCATTCCACCCCCTCTGTTTGTTCTCGTGTTCGCTGCCGTACTCACAACCATGGCTCATTCTACCACAAAAAAAACAGCGAAGAACGCAGGTTCTTCGCTGTTAGGGCTTATCAATGCTTTGACTAGAACCGCACGAAGGGTGTAAAATGGTAAGAAACAGTCATTGGAGGTGTGCCGATGGGAGTTTCAACCATTACCACGATCAATCTGCTAGCGAAATTGCAGGAAGTACCCGATGTCC
>JAAZNO010000189.1 GCA_012798275.1 Chloroflexota bacterium | reverse complement strand
TCTTCCAACGCGCGGGATTGGGCATTGGTGCGATACATGACGGCGATGTCGTTCAACGCTCTCCCGGCGCGCTGGAGCTTCTGGATCTCCTGGGCCACGAACGCGGCTTCTTCTTGCTCGTCGTAGGCCTCATGGAGGGTGATGGCGGCGCCCCCCTGTTTTTGCGTGAAGAGCTGCTTGGGGGTGCGGTCGGGGTTCCGCGCGATGACCGCCTGCGCGGCGTCGAGAATCACCTGGGTCGAGCGGTAGTTTTCGGTGAGCAGGATTTGTTGCAGCTCGGGATAGTCCTCCCGCAGCCGGCGAATGTTGCGGTAATCCGCCCCGCGCCAGGAATAGATGGATTGATCCTCATCGGCCACCACATACAGGCTGCGGTGTCCCTGCGTGAGGAGGCGCAGCAGCACGTATTGCGCCAGATTGGTGTCCTGGAATTCGTCTACCAGGACGTAGCGGAAACGCCGCTGGTATTTTTCGAGCAGATCGGCTTCCGTCTGGAACAACCGTACCGGTTCGACGAGCAGATCGTCGAAATCCAGCGCGTTGTTGTGGCGCAGGGTGGCCTGATATTGCCGGTAGACGCGGACTACAATCTCGTCGTGATAAGTGCGGATGGGGTATTGTTCCGGGGCGAGGAGCTCGTTCTTCGCCTGGGAAATCGCGTTCAACATGGCGGCGGGGCGATATTTCTTGTCATCCAGTCCCAGTTCTTTGATGACGAGTTTCATCGTCGCCAGCTGATCGTCGGCGTCGAAAATCAGATAGTCGTGGGGAAATCCGGCGCGGTCCGCCTCGCGTCGCAGGATGCGCGCGCAGGTGGCGTGGAAGGTTCCCATGGAAATATCCAGCATGGCCTCGCGCCCCAGCATGGTGGTGAGGCGTTCGCGCATCTGCCGGGCGGCTTTGTTGGTGAAGGTGACGGCCAGCACTTGCCACGAGGGGGCCCCCATCTCGCTCAGCAACCAGGCGATGCGATGGGTAAGGACGCGCGTCTTGCCCGAACCGGGGCCGGCAAGCACTAAGACGGGACCATCGGAAGCCGTCACGGCCTCGCGTTGTTGCGCATTGAGGGCGTGGAGGAGTGGGTGCGTTTGATTTATCATGGCGCTCATTGTAACACAGAGAAATCGCGCTGCAACCACTTCCCTGGTGACCAGCAACCAGCAACCAGTATCCAGCAGCCAGTATCCAGCATCCAGCATCCAGCATCCAGCAACCAGCAACCAGCAACCAGCCTCCAGCAACCAGCAACCAGCAACCAGCCTCCAGCATCCAGCAACCAGCAACCAGCCTCCAGCATCCAGCATCCAGCAACCAGTATCCAGCCTACCCAATCCCCCGCTGCGCCTCGATATGACTGAGCAGGGCAGGCAGTTCATCCTCGATCAACGAAAACATGTCGTGCGCTTCTTGCAACCGCTCGCGCAGCGCCGGCTCTTCATCTTTGAGCAGTTCCAGCCCGCGTTCGGCGACCTGATGGAGGGAGGCCATCATCTGCAGGTACATGCGCATAAATCTGACCCACCCGCCGGGGGCGAAACGGTAACAGACTTGCCGGGGGAGGGGCGAGGGCGCACGCTCGATCAGGCCCATCTCGTCCAGCAGGCGGGTGCTGGTGCTGATGGCGCTCTTGCTGGCTTGCAGCGTCTCGCACAGATCCATGATGGATTGCTCCGGCGGGTTGGAGATCAAGAGCACGCCCAGGATGCGCCCGGCCATGCGGGGAATGCCCATCTGCTCGAAGTACAGGCTGATGTCCTCAATGAAGTGTCGCTTTTCGTAATAGTGTTCTGGCATGGTTGTTCCCTCGTTTTTTCGGAGAAATGGATGAACCGTGAGAAGTGAGGGACGATGCCCCCTCCACTTCTCACAGTCCTTACCTGCAAGCCGCTACCGTGCCGACTGCCGCGTGGAACGGCGTTTGTTGGTCGCCCACTTGCCGATTTCGACGACGCCCAACAATCCCAGCGCCACGCCGGCGACGAGCAGCCAGTCATTCAGGTGCAAGGGCGCGATTTCCATGACTTTCCCCAGACCGGGGATGAGGAAGGGCAGGAAGACCAGGAGCAAGCCGGAAAGCACGGCCCAGATCAGCGGCTGGTTCATGCGCAGCGGGTTCATGTGGAAGATCGAGCGCCGCAAGCTGCGATAGGCAAAGATGTAGATGAGGGAGTTGAGGGCGAAGCTGGCGAAGATCAGGCTGCGCCCATCCAGCGGATTGTGGTGCTGCAGGTAGTAGTGTCCGAAGAGCGTCAACCCGACGGCGGCGCTCACGGTGCTGATGATGGCGATGAGCGACAGGCCCAGGGAGTTGAGCACCGGTTCGTCCACTGGCTTGGGCGGTTCTTCCATAATCCCGTCTTCCTTCGGCTCGAAGCCCAGCACAATGTCGGAAGGGCCGTCGCAAATCAGGTGAATCCACAGGATTTGTGCGACCAGCAGGGGGGCCGGCCAGCCCAGCAGCATCGCCCCAAAGACCAGGAGCACTTCCGCGAAGGAGTTGGAGAGCGTGTAGGCCACGACCTTGCGGATGTTTTCGAAGATGATGCGCCCCTCTTCGATGGCCGCCACGATGGTCTTGAAGTTGTTGTCGAGCAGAATCAGATCGGCCGTCTCCTTCGCCACATCGGTAGCGGCTCCCACCACGACGCCGATGTTGGCGCGTTTGAGCGCCGGCGCGTCGTTGACGCCGTCGCCGATCATGGCCGTGATCTCGCCCCGCGCCTGCAGGGCGCGCACGATGCGGAGTTTGTCTTGCGGACGGATGCGCGCAAAGACGCTGATGTCGGGCACGCGGGCGGTCAATTCCTCGTCGCTGAGGGTCCGCAGCTCATCGCCATCCAGAATCTGGTCTGGAGCCGTGAGCAGGCCGATCATGCCGGCGATGCGCTCGGCAGTCTTGCGATAGTCGCCCGTGATCATTTTGACTTTGATGCCGGCGCGGGCTGCGACCTGAATTGCCTCGTGCACCCCCTCGCGGATGGGATCTTCCATGGCGAGCAGCCCCACCCAGCGATAACCGGTGTGATCGCCCAACACCCCATCCGGGCGGTAGGCCAGCCCTAACAGGCGCAAGCCCTCACTGGCCCATTGTTCCACCTGCGCCAGGATGTGCTCCTGCTGCGACGCCGGCGCGTCACACATCTTCAGCACAATCTCGGGTGCCCCTTTGAGGTAGTGGACGGTGCCCTCGGCGACGCGCTGCGCGGCGATCATGAACTTCGTCTCGCTGCTGAACAGCTCCTCGCCCAGGCGTTCGCTTTGAGCGACCAGCTTCTGGGGATCGGAGTTGAGCTGCGCGCGCGCGTATTCCCACAGCGCGGCATCCACGGGGCCTTCGAGGTCGTTGCAGTACACCATCACCTCCAACGCGCGTTGAGGGTCGTTGACGGCGACGCGGGTCACCTTCATCCGGCCTTCCGTGAGCGTGCCGGTTTTGTCCGTACAGATCGTCGTCACCGAGCCGAGCGTTTCCACCGCCAGCAAGCGCTTCACCAGGCCATTGCGCTTGAGGATTTTCCGCATCCCCAGCACCAGAATGACCGTCACGGCGATGAGCAGGCCTTCGGGGATGGCCGCAATCGCCAGGATGATGGAGACGCGCAGCATTTCGAGGAAGGGTCGGCCCGAGAGCAGGCCGATGATCAAAATGGCGGCCGTAATCGCCAGCACCAGGCGGGTGAGCGTGCGGCTGAAGGCCTCCAGGCGAATCTGCAAGGGTGTCTTGGCCTCAATCTCCTCGTGGAGGCTGGTGGCAATCTGGCCCAGCTCCGTGCGCGCTCCGGTGGCGGTCACGCGCATCAAGCCCCGCCCCGTGAGGACGGTGGTGCCCATGAAGACTTGATTCTGTTCCGGCGCGGTGGTCTTGCTGACCGGCTCGCTCTCGCCGGTGAGAATGGCCTCTTCGACCGTCAGTTTGAGCGCTTCGAGCATTTCGCCGTCGCCGGGGATGCGCTCGCCCGCATTGAGCAGCACGAGGTCGCCCGGAACGAGGTCACGCACCTCGATTTCCTGCCGCTCTCCATCACGGATGACGGTGGTGGTGGGCTTGAGCATCCCTTTGAGTGCGGTATACGTCTGCTGCGCCTGGTATTCCTGGATGAAGCCCAGAATGGAATCCAGGAGGACGACGATCATGATGATGATGAAATCGCTGAATTCCTGCATCAGCAGCGAAATCAACGCTGCGGCCAGGATGACGTAGACGAGGGGATTCTTGAATTGATTGAAGAAGATGCTCCAGGCCGAGGCGCGTTTGCCTTCCGGTAGGGCGTTGGGGCCAAACTCGCGCTGACGCTGTAACGCTTCTTCAGCGGTGAGGCCTTTCGAGAGGGTTGTCAGGGACATGTTCACCTCGTGAGATTGGATTTTCAGCGCACATTATAGCACGTTCTTAACGTTCTGTCAATACAGAACGTACAATATGGTGGAGTTGCCTTTGGTCTGAAAACTTTTACCCAAGGTGACGATCCAGCCACCGATGAAAATCTGTAGATTCCCC
>JAAZNO010000188.1 GCA_012798275.1 Chloroflexota bacterium | reverse complement strand
TACGCCGAAGCCATCCGTGAGCGTTATCGCTTCTTCTCCTTGGGTGACGCTACGCTGATCCTCTAACCGGCGGGCTTGCCTGTAACGCGCTCGGGGCTGCCGGCGGCATGTGAGAATTGCCCTGGTCTTGAAGCGTGCCTCCCTTTCGTCCTTTCGTGGCGTGTTTGACTTTTGAATGGACGAGGCTATAATATTCATTCGCCTATGCTAGCGGGAAGAGGTTTGATCGGGGAAGCGCTGAGGATTCCGTAGGAATTCTCGGACGCTTCTTTTGTGCTGTATGGCTCAGGCCATATTCTTTGAAGGTCGTTTGAGACCATGTGGGGGAAATGATGAATAGGGACGAAGTTGTGACCGAAGCGCGTACCTTCAAGATGTTGCGTATCAACCTGGCTTCGCCGGAAGCCATCCTTTCCTGGTCCTATGGGGAGGTAACCAAACCGGAAACCATCAACTACCGCCGTTTGCGTCCCGAAAAAGATGGGCTGTTCTGTGAAGCGATTTTTGGCCCGACCCGCGATTATCAATGTTATTGCGGCAAATACAAGGGCATTCGCTACCGGGGCATCATCTGCGACAAGTGTAATGTGGAAGTCACCCGCTCAGCGGTGCGCCGTGAACGCATGGGGCACATTGTGCTCGCCGCGCCGGTAGCGCATATCTGGTACACCCGGCGCATCCCCAGCCATTTGAGCATTCTGCTCGACATCAGCAAGCGTAACCTCGACCGCGTGCTCTACTTCGCGCAGTACATCATCACCCATGTGGACGAAGAGGCCCGTCAACGGGCGCTCAAACGCCTGGAAGAGCGCGAGAAGCAGGGCATCAGCACGCTGGACAAGGCGGCGCAGTCCATGAGCGCCGATCTGGACGAGCAGCTGGCTCACTACCAGGAACAACAGGAACTGCAAGCGCGCGCTCTGCGGGAAATGCTGGAAGAGGAGCGCGATGCCCGGGCGGATGCGATTTCTAAGGAGGCCCAGCGCTTGCAGCGACGGCTGGAAAGCCTGATGGATCGCGAAGCTCCAGAGACGCTGATTTTTGAGATTACGGACACGGTCATCGTGGAAGCGGGGGAAATCGTCCGCCGCAGTCATTACGCCGCCCTGACCATGGTTGCCCAGGAAGCGCTCGATGAGCTCGAACATGAAATTCGTGAGCGGGAGCAGGCTCCCGTGAGAACGCCGGACGCGGAGGCGGAGACGCTGGCCGCCGGCATTCAGGACAAGCTGACGCAGATCCGCGAGGAGCTGCAGGCCAAGACGCTCACCGTGCGCACCCGTTACGACGCGGACCGCGAGGAGCTGCTGAGCCTGGCGCCGCTTCAATTCCTCAACGAAGCGCGCTACCGCGAGCTGCGGCAGAAGTGGGGACAGGTCTTCAAAGCGGGCATGGGAGCCGAGGCCGTCTACGAGCTGCTGGGGCGGCTCGACCTGGAGGCGCTCTCGGAGGAACTGTGGCAAGAGGTGCGGACCGGGCGTTCTGCTCAGCGCCGCAAGAAGGCGACCCGTCGCCTGCGCGTGGTGGAAGCGCTCCGCAAGAGCCACAATCGCCCCGAATGGATGATTCTGACGGTGCTGCCGGTGTTGCCGCCGGAATTGCGCCCGATGGTGCAGCTCGATGGCGGGCGTTTTGCCACCTCCGACCTCAACGATCTGTATCGCCGCGTCATCAACCGCAACAACCGTCTGCGCCGATTGCTCGATCTTGGCGCCCCGGAAGTGATCATCCATAACGAGAAACGCATGTTGCAGGAGGCCGTGGACAGCCTCATTGACAACAGTCAGCGCGGCAAGGCCATGAGCCGCCGCGGACGGCGCCAGCTCAAGTCGTTGAGCGATTTGCTCAAGGGGAAGAAGGGCCGGTTCCGCCGCAACCTGCTGGGTAAGCGCGTGGACTATTCCGGCCGTTCCGTCATCGTCGTTGGGCCGCATCTCAAGATGCATCAGTGCGGTCTGCCTAAGACGATGGCGCTGGAACTGTACCGTCCGTTCGTGATTCAGCGCCTGGTGGATTACAACTATGCGGCGAACGTCAAAGCGGCCAAGCGGCTGATCGAGCGGCAGCGGCCCGAGGTGTGGGAAGTGCTGGAGGAGGTCATCGGCGACCGCCCCGTGCTGCTCAACCGTGCGCCGACGTTGCATCGCCTCGGCATTCAGGCTTTCGAGCCGATCCTCATCGAGGGCAAGGCGATCCAGCTCCACCCGCTCGTGTGCGCGGCTTTCAACGCTGACTTCGACGGTGACCAGATGGCGGTGCACATTCCACTGTCCCGCAAGGCGGTGGAAGAGGCCCGCAAGCTGATGCTCGCCTCGCGCAACATTCTGAAGCCCGCCGACGGACAGCCCATCATCGGTCCCTCCAAGGACATGTGCATGGGCATTTACTACCTCACCATGGACGGGCGCCCGACGGAGGAGCCCCCGCGCTTCTACACGGACCTCGATGAGGTCGAGACGGCGTATGTGTTGGGTAAGGTGACCCTGCACACGCCGATTTTGGTGGCGCAGGTGTACGAGGGGCGCCCGGCGCCTGCCGAGCCGATCGCGACGACGGTGGGACGCGCGCTGTTCAACCGGATCGTGCCTGATCCGATGCGCTTCATCAACCGACCGCTGAGCAAGAATGATCTCAACAACGAAATCGCGCGGTGCTACCGCCTGTTGGGCCCGGAAGTCACGGTGCAGTTTGCCGATGACATCAAGGCGTTGGGCTTCTACTATGCGACTCTCTCCGGCGTGACTATTTCGGTCTACGATTTGACGATTCCTGAGTCGCGGGAGGCGATCATGGAGGCCGCGTCGCAGGAGGTGGCCGAGATCGAACGGCAGTACCGGCGCGGCCTGTTGACCGAGGACGAGGAGTACAACCGCGTCATCCAGATTTGGACGCGCGTGCGCGAGGATGTGTCGCGGGCGGTTTCGGACTCCCTCGACCCCTACGGCCCCATCGCGGTGATGGCGAAGTCTGGCGCTTCCAAGGGCGGTTTCGCGCCGATCGCGCAGCTTTCGGGGATGCGCGGTTTGATGGCCGACCCCTCCGGGCGCATCATCCCGTTGCCGATCCGCTCCAACCTGCGCGAGGGCCTGACGGCGCTGGAGTACTTCATCTCCACGCACGGTTCGCGGAAGGGTCTGTCGGATACCGCGCTCCGCACGGCTGACGCGGGGTATCTCACCCGCCGGTTGGTGGACACGGCGCAGGATGTGATCATCAACGCTACGGACTGTCACACTCGCCGTGGCTTGTGGATTCGTGATCGCAAGGAAGAGCGCGTCGCCGATCAGACGTTTGGCGAACGCCTTGTCGGGCGTATGGCCGCGGCGCCGGTCGTTGATCCCCAGACAGGCGAGATCATCGTGCAACGGAATCAGGAGCTCGATGAGGAGCGGGTGGAACGGTTGGTCCGTGCGGGCATCACGGACGTGTTTGTCCGCTCGCCGATGACGTGCGAGATGGATTTTGGCATCTGCGCCATGTGTTACGGGCGCGATTTGGGTCGTGGCTCGCTGGTGCACATTGGGACGGCGGTCGGTATCATCGCGGCGCAGTCCATCGGTGAACCGGGCACGCAGTTGACGCTGCGGACATTCCACACCGGCGGGACGGCCTCTTCCGGCGGTGACATCACCAGCGGTCTGCCGCGCGTGGAAGAGCTGTTGGAAGCCCGCCGTATGCCGAAAGGCGAGGCGGAGATCTCCGATATTGCCGGCATCGTGCACATCGTCCGTGAGGGCGATGCTCTGAAGGTCATCGTGACCCATGCGCAGCTGAAGAACGCCGTCCACGAGATCCCCGAGGATTGGGAGCTGCTGGTGGAAGACGCTGACGAGGTCAAACTGGGGCAGCTGTTGGCGCGCGGCGAGACCGAAGAGATTCGCGCCAAGGCCAGCGGCCACATCAGCCTGGAAGGTCGCACGCTCACGTTGAGCTACGAGGTGAAGGACGAGCGCGAGTATGCCATGGCGCCCTCGGTGCGCCTGCTGGTGACGGAAGGGCAGAAGGTCGAAGCGGGCGAGCAGCTGTGTGAGGGGGTGCTGAATCCGCACCGGATCCTGCAGGTTCAGGGCCGCGAGGCTGTGCAGCGCTATCTGCTGCGCGAAGTGCAGGAAGTATACCGCCGACAGGGGCCGGTCATCAATGACAAGCACTTCGAGATCATCATCCGCAAGATGCTCAGCAAGGTGATGGTGACTGAATCGGGCAGCACGGAGTTCTTGCCGGGCGACCTGGTGGATCGGGTCCGTTATGAGAAGAAGAACCGCGAGATCGTGGATCAGGGCGGGCAGCCGGCGCGCGCGCGGCAGGTGCTGTTGGGCATCACCAAGGCGGCGTTGGCGACGGATTCCTTCCTCTCGGCGGCGTCGTTCCAGCACACCATCAAGGTTTTGTCGAACGCCGCGGTGCAGGGCGATGAGGATCCGCTCTACGGTTTGAAGGAGAATGTCATCATCGGCAAGCTGATCCCCGCCGGCACGGGATATCGCGGCGATGTGGAAGGTTCTGATGGCCCGATTGATGAGTATGAAGGCGTGGCCATCGAGAAAGAGCTCCCCAAAGGGACGTTGCTCAGCGATGAGGAAGAGGAGCCAGACTCGTTCCTGCTTACGGATCTGCAGCGACCCTTCTGAGAGGGCGCGGCGCGCATCGCGTCGGGCCGTGAGACGAGGTTCCAAGGGGCAACATCCCATGTTGCCCCTTTTTGCAACCCCGCGACCTGCCGTGCGTATTAGAAACGAGGGACAAAGGCGTGACCGAGCAAGAGTGGATCACTGCAGCCATGCACGGAGATGAACTGGCGATCAGCTGGTTGGTGGAGACTTACCAACCGGCGGTGTATGGCTTGTGTTACCGCATGTTGGGTACCTCCACCGAGGCTGAAGATGCCGCGCAGGATGTGTTGGTGAAAGCCGTGATGAGCCTGCACACTTTTGATGTGGAGCGGCCCTTCAAGCCGTGGGTGCTGCGCATCGCCGCAAACTTTTGCACGGATCGCCTGCGGCGCCGCCGTCCCGAAGTCTCCCTGGACGGGATGGGGGAGGACGGCGCCTGGGAATGGCAGGCGGGGACGGATCCCAGCCCGGAGCGGCAGTTAGAGGAGCGCGAGCGGCAACACGCGGTACAGGCGCTGCTGGAGACCCTCGCGCCGGTGGATCGCCTGGTGGTGACGTTGTTTTACTGGCAGGATTTGTCGTATGAGGAGATCGCTGCTGTGACGCATTTGAGCGTCTCGGCGGTGAAATCGCGGCTGTTCCGGGCGCGGCGCGCGCTGGCTGAATGTTGGGCGCAGACCCAGGGGGAGGAGAGCAGCCGCTGGAATACTGGAATGCGGGAGGCGCATGATGTGGGACATGCACAGTGAGGGATGGTGGATCAAGGTACTGGATGGCGAGTTGACCTCGGAAGAACAGGCTGATTGGGAGCAGCACCTGCGCGACTGCGCGCGTTGCCGTGCGGATTGGGAAGCCCTGGCCCGGCTGGACACGGCGTTGCGTCGGGCGCTGCTGCCCGCCCCGCCGGTGGGTCTGGCGCTCAAGACCACGGCGCAGGCGGCGGCCAGCTACCGACGGCGGCGGTCGTGGCTGCTGCTGGGGGTGGTGGCGTTGACGGTGTTGCTCGGCGCGGCGGGTATGGTGGCCTTGGGGATAGCGTACTGGGACTTCAACCGCATTCTCGCCGTGATGCTGTTCTCCAGGGAAGTGCTGTTCGAGGCCTTGATCCAGACGTTGGTGGGGCTGATGGCGGCAGGGCACTCCTTCTCGCTGTTGGCGCTGGCACTGGCGGCAGCGTTGCTGGCCCTGTTCATGCCCCATGGCGTGCTGGCCACGATCACCATGGTGATG
>JAAZNO010000187.1 GCA_012798275.1 Chloroflexota bacterium | reverse complement strand
GATCCGCCGCATCCCGCTGCCGCATCCACCCCTGTGGAGTCAGCCCGACAAAAGCGCGCCCCGCGAAAAAACTCACCCATTCGGGCGCACACTCCCCGGCGACGGGACCGATGTGCACCAACGGCACCGAACGCCATTCGGGGGGGATCATGTCCGGCGTCAAGGGCATCGCCGTCCGATGTAGCAGCTGCAGTCGTCCCTCGGGCGTGTAGCGATTCTCAAACGTCGTGGTGTGCGGGCCGCGATAACACTGCACCGTCATACGCTCGCCAAAAGGGGGGGCGGCAAAAGGCGCCGGGTCGAAATCATCGCCGGCGCTCGTCAGGATACCCACCCGCCGTCCCAAGGCAGCGGCCACCAGGCCCGCATATGTCGCCGTGCCGCCCATCGTGTATCCTGTCCCGTCGGGCCGCAGATCATGCGTCACGTGCCCGATCACGAGATACTCACACGACGGCAAAGCGCGCCTCATTCTTGCATTTCGTGAGTGACGGGGATCACCGTCACCGCGCGCGCGTTCCCGCTGCCGGTGCTCTGTGTCCTGACCCGCGCGTCGTCCTGCAGAGTGATGTGAATCACCCGGCGATCGCTCGCCGGCATGGGGCGCAATTGAATCGGCCGGCCCATTTTCACCGCCTTGTCGGCCGTATTGCGCGCCAGCGTCGCCAGGCTGCGCAACCGTCGCTCGCGGTAGCCATCGGCATCGAGGACCAGATCATAGGTGCCCGGCGCCTGGTGATGCGCTACCGTGCGCAGGAGATACTGAGTGGTGTCCAGAGTCTGCGCCCGCGGACCGACCAGCACGTCCGCGTCCTTGCCCCGCACCGAGACCCAGAGGACTTCCTCATCCCGCCAATCCACAGACACTTGCAGCTCCAACGCCTCGAAGAAATGCGTGGCGATGTCCAGCACGGTGTCCCGAATCGCCTCACGATCCGCAGGCTCTGCCACAGCGCGCGGCATCTTTGTGGCCGGCTCAATGGTCTCGGGCACGGGCCGGGTTGATGCCGGCTTCTCAAGCTGCGGCCTTTCGTGCCGGGGTTTCTCGATCGCCTTGCTTTCGGTGGACTTCAAGGGCGGCTTTTCCACCGGCGCGCCCGCCGGAGCCAGGGACGAGCCCCCGGTCAGATGGGAGACGCTGGCTGCCGGTTCAGGCGGCGGCGCTGCTTCTGGTTCAGGGGCCCCCGGTTTGACGACGGGGGCGTCCTGCCGGGCCGTCTCCGTCCGCCGTTTGACATGCACCCGGGCCTCACGGGCGCCCAGGCCCAGGAAGCCCTTGCTGCCTTCATCCAACACTTCGATGTCGGCCTCCTCCCGCGTCAATCCCAATCGCGCGAGGCACAAAATGATCGCCTCTTCGACAGTAGGCGCCGTCATGACCATCTCTTGTTCGAGTTCCACCACTTTCCTCCTCGAAAAATAGAGATCAGTGAGCCATGAGTCGAGAGTCGTCACAGCCTCTGTTCACAGGTTATGGCTCACAGGGTAACTGTTCAACCACGGACTAAAAAACGGAAGATTTCCTGGCGACTGCTGAAAATTGAGAATCAATTTTTGCCCCTTATCCTCTGCCCCGAGCGCAGGGGGAAGGGGAACTTTTTTTGTGGGGTTTTGCAGGTGGGCTACGCCCGCCTGCAAAACCCCTTATTTTTCTCCCCCACCCCAACGGCGCATGTGCCGTTGGGGGAGGGGGCCGGGGGCATAAGCGTCAACTTAATTCATATTGACAAATAGGGCGATTAATTACAGAACACTATGCGTCTGCAGTGACCCGCTCAGCGGGTGTATAATATTACATTACCGAACATTACTGAAAGGAGGATTCCATGTCCGAGGTCTCTCAGGCCTTAAACCAAGATTGGGATGCCCTGGTGGCCAGCATCCCCGATGACTTGGAAGCCAGCGCCAAAGCCTATGGGGCGCTGCAACGCCACCGCGGGATCAAATCCGCCGCCGCTCTGCTGCGGCTCATTTTGATCTACGCTAACGTCTTGTCGCTGCTGACCACGGCCCTCTGGGGCGTGGGTCTCAAATTGTGCGATATTAGCCGGCAGGCGCTTGAAAAGCGGGTGCTGGGCAGTGTCGCCTGGTTGGAATATCTCCTGGCCGTGCTCCTGCGCAGCCTGCTCCAGCCCCCGGCCCGCGACACCGGCACGCTGCGGCGGATAGTGCTGCGCGATGCCAGTGTGATCTCTCGCCCCGGCAGCTCCGGCATCGAATGGCGGCTGCATTTGAGTTGGGACCCCTTCAAGCTCCAACCCGCCCAAGTGACGCTTACGGATGTGCACACCGGCGAGGGTTTGGACAATGCCGGGCTGCAAGCCCACGATCTGCTCCTGGGCGACCGCCTTTACGGCATTTGGCGCGTCATCCGGCAGGCTTTGGAGGCGCTGGCGTACTTTATCATCCGCCTGACGTGGTCTAACTTGCCCTTGTGCACCCCCGATGGGCAACCTTTGGAGCTGATCGCCTGGCTCAAGCAACTCCCTTCTGAGCAGGAAACTGCTGAAAGGAGTGTGTATATAGCAGACGATCCCGAAAAACGCTTGATGCGCCTGGTGGTGGGGCGCTTACCCGCCGACAAAGCCGTGGCAGCGCGCGACAAGGTCAAGGCTACAGCCCACGAAGACAAGCGCTCTGTCAATCCTAACACCTGGTGGGCAGCCGGTTTCTGCATCTTGCTTACCAACCTTCCCCTCAGCGCCTGGTCGTCCCTGGACGTCTTGGCCTTCTACCGCCTCCGCTGGCAAATCGAGTGGTGTTTTCGGCGCTGGAAGAGTTTGTGTCATCTGGATGTCTTACCGGCGTATCCCGCTAAGATCGCCCATCCGGTCCTGCTGGCCAAACTGATTATGATTTTGTTAATGCAGCAGCGGTTGGGGGCTTTGCCGTGGCACGAGTTGTGGTCGAAGCCAGAGCCGGCTCCTGTGGTCTCCCCCCTCGTCGCCGCGATCTATCGTCGGGTGCAGGAAATCATTTGTCCTCCAGCGGTCATTGACCAACTGCTGGAAGACCCCGCGCCCTTCTGGCGGCATCTTCGTGCCTCCCATCGCCAGCGTCCCCTGCAACTCGCCGAGGTGGCCCGGCGTTTTGGGGAGCACCTTCGAGAAGTGCTGTCGGCCTCACGCGCGCCTGAGCCGGCCCCGGCTTGAACTGGCGGCCAGGCGCGGGCAGACTAACCGCACCCCCCAGCGACGCTGGCGCCAGGCGGGCATGTCTCCGCCACTCCCGCCGAAGCAATTTCTTGCGTCGGACCGGGAATGCTTGTCCCTCTCGATCCGGACGGGTGCTTCCGGTGCTACTGACGCGCCTGGAAGCAGGTTGCTGGCTCCTCCATAAGGCTACACCAGCCCCTCAACAACTCCAAGCCCTACCCTTCCTCCTGTCCGCAGTCACCTCTTCGCGTCAGAAACTGTAGCATTTCGATGCCGCCTGGCCCTTTTTCCCCTTAAGTTGACGCTTATG
>JAAZNO010000186.1 GCA_012798275.1 Chloroflexota bacterium | reverse complement strand
GCTCATGTCCGCCGGGTCGAACCTCAGGTCATCGAAGGTGTGCAGGCCGATCAGATACCCCAGCTCCATGGCGTCTTCCAGCGTCACGTTGAAGCCCTGATGGGCGAGCCGTTGCGCCGAGCGTTGCGCCAGCGGAGCTTCAGTGCTGGTGCCGATCGGACGAAGACTGCCCACACACGGGGCCGGCAATCCCAGGCTCTGCGCGGTGGCGGCCAGCAGCTCCAGGTTCCGCGCGCTGAGCTCCCACACTTCGGTGGCGAAGGCCGTTCCATGCCGTTCTTCCAACGTCGCATAGAATTCAGGCGTGCCCAGCAACGCCAGTTCGGCGCTGTTGCCGGTCGCGCCGTCGGCGACAGCGCCGGCTTCGATGACCATGACGCTGAGATTTTGCTGCGCGAGCTGCCGTGCCACCAACGCCCCGCTCAACCCGGCGCCGATGACGGCTACATCCGACGTGGGAGACATGGCTGACGACATAAGCATTCCTTCCTGATGCGTCATGGACTTTCGGCGCGCGCTGCCTACGGTTTGGGCGGCGCGACGATCAGCACGGCGTTGTCAAAGAAAGCCGCGTTGTTAGTGTCGGGATAGAGCGGCTCTGCGTACAGGCACGCCGTAATGCGCCCGCCCTCGCCCACGATCACCCGAGGGGAGGTGATGGTGACGACGCCGTCATTTTGGTTGATGATGACTTCACCCCAGCGGGCATTTGAACACCCGGCGTTCCCCTGGGGATCTACGCCCGCACGCAGCTTGAGCTTATCAATGGAAGAGAAGGCGTTGGCTTGCACGCGGAGGTAGACGCTGCTGCCGGTCGTCGCCGTGACGGTCTGGTACACCCAGGCACGGAACTTGAGCCACCGGATGGTCTCGATTTTCAGCGTCGAGCCGTTGATGCGCCGCACGGGATCGTCGGCGGCCGTGAACATCGGCTCGGCGTAGGAATTGTGCGGGTCGTAGGTCCCTCCCGGCGTGTAGTTGATGTCGGCGCCCCATTCCCAACCGGGGATGCGATTGGGCATGATGCCGTCGAATTCACCGTTCACCAATTCCACCGGCACCGGCGTGGGTGTCGCCGTGGGGGTGGAGGTGGGGAAGGGCGTGCGCGTGGGAACCGGTGTGCGGGTCGGCAGCGGCGGGAGGGTGGGCGTCGCCGTGCTGGCAGGGGTAGGCGTCCATGTGGGGATGGGCGTGTTGCGCACTTCCGCTACCTCTGGTGGCTCTACCGTGAGGGGGGTGACGACCACGCGCTGCTGTGAGCTGCGCACCACCACAAACCCCATCGCTGCTATCACGGCGATGACTAACACCGCCAGGATGATCAAAATGAGCGTTTGTCCTCGTGTCATGGCGTATTCCTCTTTCAACGTGGCCCCGCTGCGCCCCGGCCCGGGCGCAGGGCGACGTTAAGTTTCCGCGATGAGCGTTCCCATGGAAGCCGGATCATAGCCCGGCAAGGCGGCCACCGCCGCCTGGAACGCCGGGTCATGTAGCAAGGCGCGCAGCGGGGCAAGGAGCTCGCTGTCCCAGTGCACGCGCGGAATGACCAGGTCGTAGCGTTCCCAGCCGACGGACACGAAATCCAGCTCCAGCGCCTGCGCCGCGGCGCGGACCCCCAGGCCACAATCGGCCAGCCCCGTCGCTACGTCCACGGCGACCGCCAGATGGGTGACCTCTTCCCGGTCATAGCCGCGCAACGCTGTCGGTGCGATGCCCTGTTGCGCGAGGAGGTAATCCAGCAGCAGGCGTGTGCCCGCTCCCCGCTGCCGGTTCACCAGCGTGACCTCCGGCCGCGCCAGATCGGCAACGCTGAAGATGCCCTTGGGATTGCCGGGGGCTACCATGAAGCCCTGCTCCCGACGGGTCAAGGTCACGACCACGACCGGCGTTTCCGGCACATAGCGGGCAAGGTAAGGCAGGTTGTACTCGCCCGTTTCGGGATCGAGCAGGTGCGAGCCTGCCACGTGGGCCTCGCCGCGCTGCAGCGCCAGCAGGCCTCCCACGCTGCCGGCGTTGGCGCTTGCCAGTCGCCGCGGGGGGTCTTGTTCCGCCAGGTATTGGGACATGAGATCGAGGGTGAGATCGTGACTGCCAATCGCCAGAATCGTGTGTTCCAGAATTTCCGGCCCGTGATAGAGCATCACGGTCACCTCGTCGCCGGCATTCAGCCCTTCCTGGAAGCGGGGAATGCGCACCAGGCCGTCGGCGCGCACCAGGGAGGTGAGGACACCGGCGCCGCGCGGCAGCGGCGCTGCCAGCACGCGCTCCCCCACGCGCCCCACGACGACGCGCACAAATTCGTCGTCTCCGCCAGGGGAAAGCAACTTGCGGGTGATGTGGGCCTTCACCGTAGGCGGTTGCGGCTCCGGCTGCCCTTGCCAGCGATACAGGAGCGGGCGCACGAACAGCTCGCCGGTCAGCGCTGCCGACACGGGATATCCCGGCACGCCGATGATGGGGATTGCCTGCGGCTCCAACAGGCCCAGCACCACCGGGTGTCCGGGGCGGACGTTGATGCCGTGAACGAGCAGCTCGCCGAGGGCCTCCACCACCCGCGCGGAAAAATCCTCCCGGCCGGCAGAGGAGCCGGCGTTGAGCAACACCAGATCCGCCTGGCGCGCTGCTTCCGTCACCGCGGCCAGCAACGCTTCGAGGTCATCGGGCACGATGGGCCAGCGCAGCGCCTCGCCGCCCCACGTTTCGACCTGCGCGCCCAGCACCAGGCTGTTGTATTCGAGCAGCTCGCCGGGGCGCGGATCGGGGCGCGGCGTGACTAGCTCATCGCCGGTGGGGATGACGGCCACCCGCGGGCGGCGCCGCACGCGCACGCTGGTGTACCCCGCTCCTGCCAGCGCGCCGAGGTCCACCGGTCGCAGGCGGTGATTGGCGGGGAGGAGCAGCTCCGTCGCCACGATGTCCTCGCCGACCGAGCGGACGTGTTGCCAGCGCGCTACCGGCGCGTGCAGGAGAATGGCGCCTCTGTCGTGCTGAACGTGTTCGACCATGACCACCGCATCGGCCCACCGGGGGAGGGGATCGCCGGTGTCCACGGGCAGGGCCTGCGTCTCCAGCTCCAGGCGCAGGGGATGCGCGGGGCTCGCGCCGACCGTGTCCGCGGCGCGGAGGGCGTAGCCGTCCATGGCGCAGGCGTGAAAGTGCGGCGAGGAGAGCTGCGCCCAGATCGGCTCGGCGGTGACCCGTCCCAGCGCCTGTTCGAGGGGCAGGGCTTCCCCTGGAAATGGCGACCAACGGCCGGCGCGTTCCAGCGCCTGTCGCCATTGCGCCCAGGCGGCTTCTAGAGAGACTTCGCTGAGATAGACGTTACGTGAATGTTCCATACACTGATTTTATCTCACCTGAGTTCGTGATACCAATTGCCTATATCATACCCCAAGGAGCGCAACGTGACAAGCGCGGCGCGCTTCCCTGCGGAAACTTCTCTGGGACCGCCGCTGTGGCGCGGTTGCGGCAAGCTCATCCCGGCGTATAATGGATGTGTGAGACGGTTATCCGAGATCGCGTTCGCACGGGCGCGGGTAACGATTCTGAGCAAGCAAGAGAATGTGAGTTGTGAACCATAGCCCGTGAGCAGAGGCTGTAACGGCTCTCGACTCACGGCTCACTGATTACTGTTTCCGAGGGAGCACAACATGAGTGGTATTTCCACAACGACGCGAATCGTCGCCGGCACGCCCATCGAAGCTGGCGGTCGGCGTTTTCTGCCCTCCGTAATGGTGACGACTTTGGAGCACAACACTGCGGGCCACATCTTCCAGGTCCGCCGTATGCGCCCGGTCTCCGTCATCGAAGAGGGGGCAGACATCAAACACTGGCACAACATCCCCGATGCGACGCAGAACGCCCTCAGCCAGATGGCTGCCGTCGCCCTGCTCGTGGCAGGAATGGGGCTCCTGATTCTGCTTTTGAATCGGTTTGCGCGCCGGTAAAGTGCGGTGAGAGGCGGATAATTCGATTCTCGACTCACCGCTTTTTCAATCTTCACAGGGAGGTGATGAGATGGAGGAGTTTTCTGCGATGGTCGAACGGATTGCGGGTGTGGCCGATAAGGCTAACGTCAACGCGGTTTTTGGCGAGCCCAAAGAGGTGCACGGCCGCGTGTTGATTCCCGTCGCTGAGGTCAGTTACGGCTTTGGCATGGGTTGGGGCTCGGGTTCCACCGCGTGCACCTGCGAAGGTGATGACGAGGCTTGCTGCTGCAGTGAGGAAGAAGCCGCGACCGAGACTTGCTGCTGCGATGAAGAGGAAGGCGCCGGCAGCGGCGGCGAGGGCGGCGGCGGTGGCAGCGGCGCGCGGGTGCGACCCCTGGCTTACATTGAGGTCGGTCCGAAGGGCGCGAAGGTGGTGCCGATTCAGGACGAGCAGAAAATCGCCTTGATGGGCATTGCCATGGGCATGTGGTGCGTCGGCTGGATCGGGTTGGTGCTGAAATCGCTGCTCAAGAAATGAGCGTCCCCGCGGCACCTGTGGAGCGTTGCCAACGCGATGGCCTGGCGTGGTATCGTTTCCCGCAGGTGCTGGAGGACGTGGAGCACGCGCTACTCACGCGCCTCGGCGGGGTCAGTACGGGACCTCTGGCGGCGCTAAATTTGGGCAGCACCGTGGGCGATGACCCCGCGGCGGTGGCGGAAAATCATCGTCGGGTCCTGGCTCTCTTCGGGGCGCCGCCGGATACTGTCGTCACCCCGCATCAGGTTCACGGGTGTCGGGTGGCCTGCGTTGCGGCGGCGGACGGCGGTCGGGTCATCCCGGAGACGGACGCACTGATTACCGCGGCGCCGGGCGTGACGTTGCTGATGCGTTTCGCGGATTGCGCTCCGGTGTTGTTTTTCGATCCGGTGCAGGGCGCGATAGGCCTGGCCCACGCCGGATGGCGGGGTGTGGCCGCCGGTGTCATTCCGGAGACCGTACGCGCGATGGCGATCGCGTTTGGAACGCGCCCCTCGGACTTGTGGGTGGGCCTCGGCCCGGCGATTGGCCCGCATCACTACGCGGTCGGGCCGGAAGTGCTCCGCGCCATCGCTACTGTGACGCCGCCTCACACGGCGTTCGCCATAGAACGTGAGGGACAGACCTTTCTGGATCTGCCGGCGGCGATTACCGCCCAACTCCATGCTGCCGGCGTGCTGACGGTGGTTCCCTCGCAGCTGGACACCGCCGCGCGGACGGATGAATGGTATTCGCACCGCGCGGAGGGGGGTCGTACTGGCCGTTTTGGCGTGCTGATGCGCTTGCGGTGACGCTGCGGCGTGAAATAGCAACGCGGCCCCATCTCAGTGGGGCCGCGTTTGTTTTGGGGGCGAGCTCAAGGCAGCCCTTCGATCTGGAACGTGAATCCCCACACTTCCAGCAAGACCGATTCCACGTCTGTGGGGCGCGTGAACTGCAGCTCGAACAGCTGCTGTCCACCCGGCTGCACCGTCCAGGGCAGGGCGGGAGAGGCGGCCTGCAACACCTCT
>JAAZNO010000185.1 GCA_012798275.1 Chloroflexota bacterium | reverse complement strand
GTGGGTTCCATTCCCAGCCGACCCGTGAGCCGTCGCCGTCGCTGCTCACGACTCACATTTTCATGCTTGCATGATGTGCGCCAGCACATGACGTCTCCTGCGAAAATGGCCTCGAATGAACCCGAATTTCACGAATCAGATGAGAAATTCCTGGCCCCCGGGGCGGCTACGTCCTCAAACAACGCGCTTCAGCACGGTGGGCTTGTGTCAGGCGGGGGGTTCCATTCCCAGCCGACCCGTGAGCCGTCGCCGTCGCTGCTCACGACTCACATTTTCATGCTTGGATGATGTGCGCCAGCACATGACGTCTCCTCGGAAAATGCGTAATGCGTAATCCGTAAGTGATCTTCTCAGAAAATAGGCGCGTCAGCGAATCTCAGAATCACTTACGTGGCACATGCACTGCGAACTTCAGGCCGCGCTCAGACCGCCCGCCCCGGAATGAATTCCGGGGCTGACAGGGCAAGTTCGCTGAAGCGAACTCCCCGAACCGCGCGCTTCGGCGCGGTTGGCCCGTGTCAGGCTAGGGATTCCATCCTCAGCCAGACTTTATACTCCTTTGTGCAGGATTGGCAATTGCGCCTGGAACAGGATCCCGGGTCAAACCGCCGCATGATGGTGCCGCTAAGGGGTCTCGTGCCGGTGCTGATGGTGGAGATCCGGCGTGTGAGGATGCGTGTGGGTCTGAGGCTCGTGGATGTGAGGATGTGAATGCCAGCCGTGCGCGGGAATTTCGCCGGCGGCATGGACATGGGCATGATGGCCGTCGTCGTGCCGATGGCGGTGCTCGTGTACCAGGCGCGGATGGTAATGCTCGTGCTGGTGGCCCTCCCCGATGAGCAACAGGGCGCCGCCGAGCATGACCGGCAGGGCCAGCAGGAAAGCCGGGGCGAGAGGGTCGCGAAACAGGACAAAGGCCAGCGTCATGCCGATGAAGGGAGCGCTGCTGAAGAGCGCGCTGGTGCGCGCCGCCCCCAGGTCGCGGAGAGCGAGGATGAAGAGCATAATGCTCAGGCCATAGCTGACCCCGCCCAGCAGCAACGCGCGCAGCATGACCGCAGGAGCGGGAAACGCTTGTCCCGTCACCAGCGCCAGGATCACGGAAAACGTCCCCGCGCCCAGTCCTTTCCAGGTCACGATGACCAGGGGATTGCGGGCTGAAATGTTCCGCGTGAAGTTATTATCCAGTCCCCACAACGTGCAGGCGGCCAGAATCCCCAGCGCGCCCGGCGCCAGGCCCCACTGCCCGTTATTATCCCAGGACAGGAGAATGCTGGCCAGCGTGATCAGCCCCACCGCCCAACCTGTCCTCCGCCCGATGGCCTCGTGGAAGATCAACCCGGCGATGAGTGTGGTGGCGACGCTTTCGAAATTGAGTAACAACGCGGCGGTGGTGGCGGGAGTGCTGCGCAGGCTGAACATCAAAATGATCGGCGCCGCAATCCCGCCTGCCGACACGGCCCCTGCCAGCCAGGGGAGATCGCTGCGCTGCAAGCGCGCCTCCCCTTCCGGCGCCGTGCGGCGCTGGAAGGCCAACAGGACGGCAGCGGTCAGCCCGCTGCCCAGGTAGAGCAGACCGGCCAGCGGGATCGGGGCGACTTCACCCAGCAGCGTCTTGGACAGCGGCGCACTGATGCCGAAGAGCGCTGCGGCAAGCAAGGCTTTGAGGACTGGAATGACCGACGGACGCACGCGAGTGACCTCTCGATACTATGGGTAAACGGCCGGCGTTTGCTATTCGAGGGGCGCCCTTTTCAGCCGCAGGCTATTGGTGACCACAAACACGCTGCTGAACGACATCGCCCCCGCCGCAAGCATGGGGTTGAGCAGGCCCAGCGCCGCGGTCGGGATCAGGATGACGTTGTAGAAGAAGGCCCAGAACAGGTTCTGCTTGATGGTGCGCAGGGTCTTGCGCGAGAGCGCGATGGCCCGTACCACGCCGCGCAGATCGCCGGACATGAGGGTGATCGGCGCGGCGGCAATGGCGACGTCCGTTCCCGTCCCGATGGCGATGCCCACGTCGGCTTGTGCGAGCGCCGGCGCGTCGTTGACGCCGTCGCCTACCATCGCCACGACGGGTGCGGCTTTGGCGCCTTCGGTCGGCGTCTGCAGCTGCTTGATGGCAGCGGCTTTGCCTTCGGGCAGCACCTCCGCCAGCACCCGCTCGATGCCCGCCTGCTTGGCGATGGCTTCGGCGGTCTGACGATTGTCGCCGGTGAGCATGATCACTTCCAGCCCCAGGCGTTTCAGATCGGCAATGGCCTCAACGGAGCCGTCTTTCAGGGTGTCTGCCACGGCAATGACGCCGCGCACCCCACCATCCACAGCGACCAGCATGGCAGTTTTCGCCTCTGCCTGCAGGCGTTCTACCTCTGAGAGCAGCCCGTTGAGCGGATAGCCGCGTTCTTCCATCATGCGCACA
Source organism: Chloroflexota bacterium (assembly GCA_012798275.1). Taxonomy (GTDB): domain Bacteria; phylum Chloroflexota; class Anaerolineae; order B4-G1; family SLSP01; genus JAAZNO01. The sequence continues at coordinate 5,220 of JAAZNO010000185.1, read as the reverse complement.
TTGCCCACCGCGACGCTGTGGCCTGCGACCTCCGCGCTGACGCCGCGCCCGGCCTCGGCCCGAAAGCCCGTCGGCTCTGCCAGGGTCAGCCCGCGCGTCGTCGCTTCGGCCCAGATGGCCTCCCCCAGGGGATGCTCGGAGCCTTTCTCGACGGAGGCGGCGAGGCAAAGGAGTTCGTCTGGGGTGATGGGTGATGGGTAATGGGTAAGGGGGGACATATCACCCATCACCTCTAACCCGTTACTCATGACCACGTCCGTCACTGCCGGTTGGCCTTTGGTGAGCGTGCCGGTCTTATCCAACACGATCACGGAGATGTGGCCGGCGCGTTCCAGGGCCTCGCCGTTCTTGAGCAGGACGCCCAATTCCGCACCCCGGCCTGTCCCCACCATCACTGCCGTCGGCGTCGCCAGGCCCATGGCGCAGGGGCAGGCGATGACGAGCACCGCCACCATGTTGATGAGCGCGCGGGTGAAGGCGTTGGTGTCGGCATTCGCCGGCAGCGGCGGGCCGAAGAAGAGCCAGCCCAGGAATGTGAGCGCGGCGATGGCGATGACGAGGGGCACAAACACCGCTGAAATCTGGTCAGCCAGCCGCTGGATGGGCGCCTTGCTGCCCTGGGCCTCTTCCACCAGGTGGATGATCTGCGCCAGCGCCGTCTCGCGTCCCACCTTCGTTGCCTCGAACTTGAGCAGGCCCAGCTTGTTCAGCGTGGCGCCGATAACGGGGTCGCCCGGCCCTTTCTCCACCGGCAGCGATTCGCCGGTGAGCATGGATTCATCCACCGCCGAGCGTCCCTCGATGACGACGCCGTCCACGGGGATTTTTTCGCCGGGGCGCACGAGCACCACATCCCCCACCCGTACGTCGTCTACTGGCACTTCCATCTCGATCCCGTCACGCAACACCTGCGCCGTTTTGGGCCGCAATCCCAGCAGCTTCTTGATCGCCTCGGAGGCGCCCCCTTTGGCGCGGGCCTCCAGGAGCTTGCCCAGGCGCACCAGGGTGATGATGACGGCGGAAGTTTCCAGGTAGACGTGTCCCTCCAGCCAGCCGAAGACGATGGGCAACGAATAGAGATAGGCCGCCGTCGTGCCGAGCGCGATGAGGACGTCCATGTTGGCGGAGCGATTGCGCAGTGCCTTGTACGCGCCGACGTAGTATTGCGCGCCGACGTAGAATTGCACCGGCGTCGCGAATGCCAGCATCACCCAATGGACCCCATCGGCGTGCGCCCACATGCCGAGCAGGCCCAGGTCGCGCGCCATCGAGAAGAGGAACAGTGGCACCGTAAAGATCAGGCCGATGATGAGCATCCGCTTTTGACGGGCGATTTCATCAGCGCGGGCTTTGGCTTCGGCGTCCTCGGCCTCGCCGCCGAGTTCCAACGCCTCGAAGCCGGCCTGTGCCACGGTTTTGCGGAGCTCCGCCTGGCTGACGAGGGTGGGCACGTAGCGCACGCGGGCCTTTTCTGTCGCCAGCGAGACCTGCGCTTCCAGCACGCCCTCGAGCTGGAGCAGAGCTTTTTCGAGCCGCCGGGCGTCGTTAGCATCGGCAAGCCGCTTGATGCTGAGCTCGGCCTCACCGGTAGCGATGCCGTAGCCGGCGCGCTCGATGCGTGCGGTGAGGGTGGAGAGGTCCACCAGCGTCGGGTCGAAGATCACTGTCGCGCGCTCCGACGAGAGGTTCACCACGGCATCCTGCACGCCCGGCTGCCGCTTCAAGCTGCGTTCGATTGTCGCCACGCAGTTTGCGCACGTCATACCGGTGACGGGAAGGGTTAAGTGTTTGGTCTCAGGCATATAACCTCAGAAACGGGGTGATAGGTAACGGGTAATGGGTGATGAGGAAATTTCACCCATTACCCATTTTTCATTACTCTGTCACGCTACCGGATAGTTGATCTCTGCCAGCAGGGCCTTGATCGCTTCTTCCGTCGCCGGGGCATCGAAGGTGATTTCGACCGACTTGGTGCCGAGGTCGGCCTTCACCGCGCGAACGCCCTCGAGTTCCGCCACCTCATTCTGAATAGTGCGGACACAATGCCCACAAGAGATATTGGGTACGGTATAAGTTACGGTCGTCATGTTTTTTACTCCATAGATGGGTGATGGGTGATGAGTGTTGAGATGACGGATCACCTCTTTATCCATTACCCTTTACCCCTTACTCTTACTGCAAAATCGGCGCGGTGCGGGTTTTCTCGGCCCACCAGGCGCCCAACCCCAGGGTGTGTCCGGCCTTGACCACCGGGAACAGCATCAGCAGCAGCGCGAAGATGATGTGATTGTCAATGAGCGGGTTTGTCGCGGGCGGCAATTGCGCCGCCCACATCAACAGCATCATGAACGGCCCGGCGGTGCCGGCGATCTTGAGGCCGATGCCCAACAGAAGCGCCACTCCCAGCCCCAACAGTCCTATCATGAACAGCGTGTCCACGACGGGGCTCCCGGCGATGCTTTTGTATAGCTCTGCCAACGGCCCCTGCGTCGCAAACCCCAGAAAGCCCGCCGTCGGCGACCCGCCGGCCAGCCAGGCGTCTCCTGGAGCGGTTGAGCGTCCCAGGCCAAAAAGTTTATCGAGAAAAGCCCAGAAAAAAATCCATCCCAAGCCGATGCGGATTGCTGCTAATAGATAACGTGCTCTCTTGTCCATTTCTGTCATCTCCATTGACGATAGATAGATTGTCCGATTCAAGACCTTCGAGAAACTTCAGACCTTGGTTGCCGCTTCAAATACATCGCTGATTTCTTTGAGCACACGCTCGCGCTCTTGGGGATCCTCGCCGCGCACGGCAGTGATGACGCACGAGTTGAGGTGTTCCTCAAGAATCTGCACGCTGATCTTGTTCAACGCTGCCTGTGCCGCCTGAATCTGACGGATGACGTCTATGCAGTAGGCGTCCTCTTCCAGCATCCGTTGAATGCCGCGCAAGTGTCCCTCCGTCGTCTTGAGCTGACGCAGGGCCTCTTCATGGTGTGCGCCATGATGCAGGTGAGCGGCAGAGTCGTGTGTGTCCATCTCCTTCTCCTTGTTGATCTATCCCCCCCCCCACCTGGGGGGGGGGGGATAAACATACTATAATCCACTTCCCCCAAATTGTCAAGGGGTGACCCGCATTTTATAGGCCATTATCTGCCCTTTTCCCCCAACTTGAAATACCCCCTGTCCCGCCGGGCACCAGCGAGGATGAAACCAGCGTGGCTACGTGGAAATGAACGTGTGAACGGGTGGCAGAAACTGCGACGGCACTCTACTCAAGGCTTGCCAACTAATACTTATGTCAAGTTCAAAGCCAGAGCCAGGGGATTTTTGCCGACTCCTTAAATCGTACTACACTATGGCCACCAGCAACCAGCAACCAGCCATGCGGCAGCGTGGAGGCCGGACATGAAAATCAAATCCTTCGAGTTCAGCCTGCGCGAATTGAGCGGCGCGATGGGGGATTTTGGCACGCTTTTCCCCCTCTCCGTGGGCTACATCGCGGTGTGTGGGATGAATCCTGCCGGGTTCCTGGTGCTGATGGGACTGGCGAACCTCGTGACCGGGCTGGTCTATCATCTGCCGTTGCCTATCGAGCCGATGAAGGCCATCGCAGCGGTGGCGATCGCGCAGGCGTGGCCGCCCTCGATGATCTATGCGGCGGGTTTCACGATGGGGCTGGTGTGGCTGCTTTTCGCCGCGACGGGGGTGGTGGACTGGATTGCCCGGTACACCCCGCCGTGCATCGTCCGTGGGATTCAGTTCTCGCTGGCGGCGTTGCTGCTCGTGCAGGCGTTCCGCATGATGGCGACGGGATGGCTGTGGAGCGTCGTCGCGCTGGCGTTGATCCTGCTGCTGCGCGACAATCGTTTCGCGCCGGCCGGCCTGGTGCTGATGGCGTTGGGACTGGGCCTCGCGTTTTTCCGGGGCGAGCTGCGCGGGATCGCACCGCCGCGACTGCAGCTGCCGCCGCTCACGTCCTTCACCCTCGCCGAGATGTGGCAGGCGTTCTTACAGGCGGGGCTGGCGCAGATTCCCCTCACGGCTGCTAACGCGGTGATCGCTACGGCGGCCCTCATCAAGACTTATTGGCCGGAACATCCGGTGGCGGAACGCAAACTGGCGTTGAACCACGGCTTCATCAACGTGATCGTCCCCTTTTTCGGCGGCTTCCCGCTCTGCCATGGAGCGGGGGGACTCGCGGGCCAGTACGCTTTTGGCGCGCGGACGGGCGGTGCGAACGTGCTGGAGGGCAGCATCGAGATCGCGCTGGGATTGTTTCTCTCCCCTTCCATCGCGCAGCTCTTCTCCGTCTTCCCGCAGGCCATCATCGGCGCGATGCTGTGCTATGTGGGACTGCAGCTGCTCAAGGGGGCAAAGGCCCTCTCGTGGAATGAGGAGCTCCTCTTTGTGGCGCTGACGGTGCTCGTCTCCGTGCTGAGCAACATGGCGCTGGGCTATCTGGCGGGGATGGCAGCGTATCACCTCACGCAGCGGTTGCGGAAGCGGCCCTCCGTCGCCCAAGACTGAGACCCGGTCAGGCAAAGGGCGTGAAGGGGACGCGCGGCTTCAGGCCTCCAGCACTATCCCCACCGGGCAGTGATCGCTGCCCATGACTTCCGGCAGGATGAAGGCGTCGCGCACACGCGGCAGGACCTCAGCGGCGACGAAGAAATAGTCAATGCGCCAGCCGACGTTGCGCTCGCGGGCGCGGGTCGCTTGCGACCACCAGGTATACTGTTCCGCCGCGTCGGGATGGAAATGGCGGAAGGTGTCCACATACCCCGCCTCGATGAAGCGGTCCATCCAGGCGCGCTCCTCCGGCAGAAAGCCCGACGTGTTGCGGTTGGGGCCTGGGTGGGTGAGATCAATGGGACGGTGCGCGGTGTTGACGTCCCCACAGAAGATCACCGCCTGGCCCGCGCGGCGCAATGCCTCACAGCGCTCCAGGAAGGCCTCGTAGAAGGCCAGCTTGAAGTCCACACGCTGTTGATCGCGGCGCCCGTTGGGGAAGTAGCCGTTGAGCAGCGTGAAGGTCGCGTAGCGGGCAATCTGTGTGCGGCCCTCCTGGTCGAATTCGGGGATGCCCAGGCCGGTTTGCACCTCCAGGGGGCGCAGACGGGTGAGCAGGCCCGTGCCGCTGTAGCCCTTGCGCGCTTGCGCCGCGTGCCAGTAGGCGTCATAGCCGGTCAACCGGGCGATTTCCGCCGGCAAGAGGGCCTCTTCGACGCGGGTTTC
>JAAZNO010000184.1 GCA_012798275.1 Chloroflexota bacterium | reverse complement strand
TTTCCCCCTCAGCCAGGGACTTTATGGCTTGACTGGTTGGCTGTTAGGCCCGCTGGCGGGGGCGCTGGCCAATGGTATCGGCGTGCTCATCGGCGTTTTCCTCAACCCGCAGAATACCACCCTCCCCATCGCGTCGGTGGTGGGGGCGGCGGCGGGCGCGTTGGCGGCGGGCGTGCTCGGCGCGACCGATACGCGGCGCCGTTGGGCGTTGCCGCTGGCGCTATTCTTCGGCGTGCTCTACATGCTTTACGGCGGTCGCGCCATCGTCCAGAACGGCGCAAATCCGTGGGCAGTGCTGGCCGGCTCATTCATTGATTGGTCGGCGCTGCTGCTTTTCTTGCCGGCGCGTTCCTGGTGCGCGCGCTGGCTGCGACATCCCAATCTGCGGCAGGTGGGAGCCGCGCTGTTCGTGGGGACCTGGATCAGCAGCGGACTGGCTCATCTCACCTCGGCCTGTTGGGTCTACTTTGCCTACAACTGGCCTGCCGAGAACTGGTGGCTGATGGCGCCGGCGGCGCCGTTGGAGCACCTGGCGCGCTGTGGCATTGGCGCGATTGTGGGGACGGGTGTCATTGCCGGACTGCGCGCGACCGGGTTGCTCAAACCCCTGCACGCAGCGTATTGAGGTGACGTTTCCGGCGCCTATGAACAGTCCCCTCGTCCGGTTGGAGCGTCTCTCCTATCAATACCCGCACACGGAGACGCTGGCCTTATATGACATCTCGCTGGAAATCCGGCGCGGGGAGTTTGTGGGCCTGATCGGGCCGACCGGCGCCGGGAAGACGACGCTGTGTCTGGCGCTTAGCGGCATCGTGCCGCAGTTCTACGGCGGACGCTTCTTCGGGCGGGCACTGGTCGCCGGGATGGACACGGTCGAACAACCGGTCAGCGCGCTCGCGGCGCGCGTCGGCATGGTCTTCGAGGACCCCGAGACCCAATTGACGGCGACCTCCGTGGAAAATGAGGTCGCCTTCGCCCTGGAAAATCTCCGCACCCCCCGGCCGCTCATGCGTGAGCGGATCGCGCGCGCTCTCGGAGCCGTGGGCCTTGCCGGACTGGAAAAGCGCCATCCCCACGAGCTTTCCGGTGGACAAAAGCAGCGGCTGGCGATCGCCGCCGCGTTGGCGATCATGCCGGAGCTGCTGGTGCTTGACGAGGCAACCTCGCAGCTGGATCCCCGCGGCGCGGCGGAAGTCTTCGAAGTGCTGCGCGCGCTCAATCGCGAGCAGGGGATGACGGTGGTGCTGGCAAGTCACGCCGCCGAAGAGCTCGCCGAATACGCGGATCGCCTCGTGCTCCTGGATGACGGACGGCTCGTGGCGGAAGGGACGCCCGCGGAGCTCTACAGCCAGGTGGCGTTGATCGAATCGCACCGGCTCCGTCCCCCGCAGGTAGCGAAGACCTTTTCCCTGTTGCCTCACCCGCCGGCGCGGCTTCCCGTGCGCCTGGAAGAAGGGCTGGCGGCATTGCCTCCCCGCCCGGCGCGTGAGCCCCTCCCGCAGCCCCCGGTCCCTCGTCCGCTGGCCGCGCCCCTCATCACCGTCGAGGGCTTGCAGCACCGCTTTACGGATGGGACGCCGACCCTCACCGGCATTGACCTGGCATTTTATCCCGGCGAATACGTCCTCATCGTGGGGCAGAACGGCGCGGGCAAGACGTCGTTGGTCAAGCACTTGCTGCGTCTGTTGGAGCCGACGCAGGGGCGTGTGATGTTGTGGGGCCGCGAGAGCCGCGCCTGGAGCGTGGGGGCGCTGGCACGGCGGATTGGATATGTGGCCCAGAACCCCGATCAGCAGCTTTTCAACCTCACCGTCGCGGACGAAGTGGCGTTTGCCCTGCGCCAGCTGCGTTTTCCGCCCGCGGAGATTGCCGCGCGCACGACGAAAGTTTTGACGGCGCTGGGATTGGAGGGCGTTGCCGACCGGCATCCTCTCTCGCTGCCCAAGGGGGATCGGGCGCGGGTGATCATTGCGGCCATGTTGAGTCTGGACCCCGAGGTCATCGTCCTCGACGAGCCGACGACGGGGCAGGATTACGCCGGGGCACGCGCGATCCTGGAGCTCAGCCGGACGCTCCATCGCCAGGGGAAAACGATCATCGTCATCACGCATCAGCTCTACCTGATGCCGGAGTACGCCGAGCGGGTGATCGTGATGGGCGAAGGACGGGTGCTGCTCGACGCGCCGCTGCGACAGGCCTTTCACACGTTGGAGGTGCTCCGCGAGACCCGGCTCACGCCGCCGCAGGCGGTGCTGCTGGGACAGGCGCTCTGTCCCGCCGCGATGTTGCTCACGCCGGAAGAGGTGGCGCGCTGCCTCACGGCGTCGCCTCCCGCCGGAGGGGCGCCATGATCGGCTGGCAGACGGTCTCGCGGGATTCGCTGTTCACGCGGTTGGATTTCCGCTCCAAGCTGGCGCTGATGGGAGTGCTCACTACCGTCGCGCTGCTTTGGGAAAATCCCTTGTGGGGCGGGATACTGGCAGGCGCGACG
>JAAZNO010000183.1 GCA_012798275.1 Chloroflexota bacterium | reverse complement strand
GCCAGGCCGAATCCAAAGGCGCTGGATTGGGAATGGGTGAGCTGCACAAATTCCACGGTTTTGAGGGGCAGATGCGCTGTCGGCTCGTTGTTGAGCATACATTCTGCTATCAGCGGGGCCAGCTGCTTCGCCTCGCCGGCGGAGAGCCAGGCGTGCAGCAATTCCCGGCGATCCTCGCTCAGGCCGTACAGCTGGATCAGCGCTCCCTGCCAGGCGGCTTGCGCTTGAGCATCCTGGATGAAGATCGCCGGCGAGAGGCGCGCGCCAAATCTGGATTTCAGCGCCGCGGCGGCGAAGAAATCCTGCACGAGGGGGTGGATGAAGGTGAAATTGCCCGCGTCCCTCTGCGGCAGGAGCACGCCGCAGGCGGAGGCCTGGGGTAGCAGCGAGCCGGCGGCTTTGGCGATCCCGGCGCAAGGGGATTGCGCTGTTCCTGTCGCCTGGGCTTGCTGGAGGATGAAGGCCAGCTCGGCGATGCCGGCGCCGGCGGTTTCCAGCCATGCCTGCCAGGCGCTTTTGTCGGGCAGACGTTGGGCTTGCTGGAGCGCTTCAGCGATGATGGCGCAGCGGCTCCACCAGGGGAGCGGCGATTCGGGGCGCCCGGCCAGCTGTAACGCGCTGTGGAGAAAAAGGGGAAGATGGACCAGATCCCACAGGGGTGGGTCCTGGCGGAGGCGTCGCCGGATGGCGGCGGCGGTTCCCCCGGCGGCGTAGTGCTCGATGTACAGGTCCACGTTGCGGTCGTGCAACGGCAGGAGCTGCCATGTCTCCGGCGAGGTGCTCGGGGCCTCTTCCTCTCGCCAGGCCTCGGGGCGCGTAGCGATGATGAAGCGGGCGTGCGGCTGCGTGCGGCGCTGTTCCGCCAGCCATTTCCAGAAGCGCTGCCGACTGCCGGGCGTTGTCAGCGCGTTGAGGTTGTCACACAGGTAGAGGGGGCGCGCGCGTTGCAACAGCGCGGCGAGGCTCGCGGCGTTGACGTGAGGGAGCCGTCGTTGTATTTCGGCCAGGAGCAGCTCTTCGAGGGTCCTATCGGCGGTCAGTTCGCCCAGATCGAGGGAGAGCGGGATGGGCGTTTCCCCGACGCCGGCAGGAGTGAGCGCTTGTCGTGCGCGCTGCCAGGCGAGATGTCGCAGGGTGAAGGTCTTACCGCTCCCCAAAGGGCCCGACAGGATTGCCAGCGTTGAGGCGTCGAGCGCTTCTGGCAGAGGGCTGATTTCCGCGGTGGCCTCATCCCGCGCCTCAAGCGGCACGTAACGCTGGCCTGCCGTAGCGAGGAGGGGGTCGTCGGCGAGGGCCTGGAGATAGTCTCGCAGCGCGGGGGGCTCAGGGGCCGGAGTCCCCTGAGCCGCACGCCGGGGTGCTGCTGATAGAGTTTGGAATGGCATGGTATGCCTCACATCGTCGAAAGCATCCAGAAAGACGCGACGCACAGGGCAATGCCGAACAGCCAGAGGAAGATGCCGACCCCGACTGAGGTGCGAATGAGTTCGTTGATCGCATTGACCAGGCCGGTGAGGGATTCGACGAGAGGAGACAGCGCCACGTTGGTGAGCGCCTTGCTCGTCGCTACGGTGGATTGCGCCGAGACTTCCTGGAGCATTTGCCGGTAGCGGCGCGAGAGAATGGTCCACAACCCGGCGATGCACGAGCCCATTCCCAGCACGAACAGACATATCGCGATGCCCATTTGCAAATCTGTAATTAACATTGTGACGCCGTCCTTTCTGGATGTGATACGTAATGCATAGTTGTAATTTTATATTTTATAACTAACTATTTTGTAGTTGCCTTGATATATGATAATAGCAAATATAATGTATTTTCTTTAGTAAAGAAGATTCTGAAGTGCTTATAATAAGGAAATTAACGGTTTAGTAACGTAATTTTAACGTTTTGGTAATACAATACTAATGCAATATAGTGGCTATGTCAATAATTATTTTCTCGCTAAATAATTGAGATATTATCATGGTGTGGGCATTTCATGCCTCGGCATTTGAGATTGAGAGCCTTGAGCGACGAGGAGATCGCTGCCGTCAGGCGCCTGGCGAATGCGGAAGTCGAAGACGAGGACGTCGCGCGTCGTGCCCGAATCATCGCCGAGATGTTTGCTGATCCGGCCTTGAAGGCTTCCGAAGCCGGCTTACGTGCGGGATTCCGCAGTCCACAAATGGGGCCTATGTGGGTGCGTCGCTTTAACACGGAGGGCATTTCCGGGTTGGTAGACCGGGAACGTCCTGGACGTTTGCCGCGCCATGGGCCGGAGGTTCGGCGGGCGCTGATCGAGCTGGCGCTGCAGAAGCCGCGTGAGGTGGGCTATCCCTACGATTCCTGGCCCTTGAAGGGGCTACAAAAGGCCTTTGCGGATCTCCATGGCGTGCACCTTTCGGACTCCACTATCTGGACGTGGTTGGATGAGGCCGGGCTGTGCTGGCGGCAGCAGGAGCTGTGGCCGGATGCGGAGGAGTATTTCTTGTCGGGAGGTGCGTCGCGGACGTTGGGTCTTGGGACAACTTGACGGGTTGGCAGTTCGGCGTATAATGTGGGAGTAAAGCTTTCCTCGGTAGCTCAATAGGCAGAGCGGCCGGCTGTTAACCGGTTGGTTGCAGGTTCGAGTCCTGCCCGGGGAGCCTGAAAGCCATCGCGGCCTGG
>JAAZNO010000182.1 GCA_012798275.1 Chloroflexota bacterium | reverse complement strand
AGCTGCGCGACCTGCGCACGCAGATCAACCGCCTGGAACCCATCAACACGGCGGCGAAGGCGGAATACGATGAGGTCGCCGAGCGGCACGGCTTTCTCCGGGAGCAGGCGGCGGACCTGGAGACGGCGTCGGCGCATCTGCGCAAGATCATCACCGAGCTGGATGAGCTGATGCAGACGGCCTTCGACACGACGTTCCAGGCGATTGCGACGGAGTTCTCGCGCGTGTTTGCGTTGTTGTTCAACGGTGGCACGGCGCAGCTGGTATTGGAGTCCAGCCCTGAGAGCGATCTGCCCGGCGTGGAGATCATCGCCCGTCCGCCGGGAAAGCGCACGTCGGGCCTGGGGATGCTCTCCGGCGGCGAGCGCACGCTCACGGCGGTGGCGCTGTTGTTTGCCGTGATGCATGTCAGTCCCACGCCTTTCTGCATTTTGGATGAGGTAGACGCCATGCTTGATGAGGCGAACGTGGGGCGCTTCCGCGCGATGTTGCGCGAGCTGGGGCGTTCGACGCAATTCATCATCGTGACGCACAATCGTGGCACGGTGGAGGTCGCGGATACCATCTATGGCGTCTCCATGGGCGAGGACGGCGTCTCGCAAGTGCTCTCGCTCAGCCTGCAAGACCTGCCGACCTCGGAGGAGATTTGAGCGTGGGAAGGTGGGCACGTATTTACTCTCGAAGGAGCCGCCATGTGCTGGCGTACATTATTCAAGAATGAAAATGTGCGATAATGGTTCAGCCTGCCGTCAGGTAGCTCGACGGCGATGGATGAACCTTTGTAAGCTGTAGCTTTTGCCCTTCCCCCTGCCCCCTCCCCAATGGTGCAGGCGCCGTTGGGGTGGGGGAGAAAAAATAAGGGGGTTTTGCAGGCGGGCTACGCCCGCCTGCAAAACCCCACAAAAAAAGTGCCCCTTTCCCCCGCGCTGCGCGGGGGAAAGGGGATAGGGGGCAAAAGTTGATTCTCAATCTTCAGCAGTCACCAGTAAATCTTGTGTTTTTTTGGTCAATGGCTGAACAATCGCCATGTGAGTTGTGAGCCGCAACCCATGGGCAGAAACTGTGACGACTCTCTTCTCACTGCGCTCTATTTTCAAAGGAATCGGGTTCCCCATGGCGGTCTTCGATCTCAAAACTGCCCTGCTCTTGCTCACGCTCGCCGTGATGGCAGCGGTGGGCCTGGCCATGTGGCTGACGCGGCGGGGAATGTCACGCCCGGCGATAGCGGGCGGCGAGGGCCAGGCGGTGGAGGAGACGTTTGCGACGGCGCCGTTTGGGCTGCTCGTACTGGAAGGGACGGAGGTCGTGCGGGCCAATGCCGAAGCGCAGCGCTTGTTGCGCCTGCCGACGTCTCCTGTCGCGCTTCCTGATGCGGAATGGCTGCCCCTGCTACTGGAGGATTGCGCTTCCGCGCGGGCTGACGCCGCGAGCGGGCGTTATCGCACCGTGACTTTTGCCTCGGGGCAGACTGCGCGGTGGTGGACGGCTCCCTGGGGCGCGCGCGACCTGGTCTTCGTCTTCGATGTCACCCCGCAGCAGCGGGCCGAGCAGGCGGGGCGGGCGCTCCTCAACGATCTGGCGCACGAGCTGCGGACTCCCATCGCCACGATTTTGACCCACCTTGAAGTCCTGGGCCTCACCGACCTCGGCGAGGACGTGCATCAACAATCCCTGGCGCTCTCCAAAGACGAAGCGCAACGCATGGCGCGCCTCATCAACGATATGCTGGAACTGGGACGCCTGGAGACGGCGACGGAGTT
>JAAZNO010000181.1 GCA_012798275.1 Chloroflexota bacterium | reverse complement strand
ATTACTTGGCGCTGGCCCGCAAGGGATTGGACGCCGGGCTCTTGCACACGCTCGAACCAGAGTGGCCGTTGGAAGAATGCCAGGCGCGATTGGACGCCCTGCGCCGTTTCACTTTCGTCAAAGGGCATGCCGGTACGGCACAGCTCTTCATCCATGACGAGCTCTACACGCTGTTCGATCACTATCTGCTGCGGGAACGGCAGGAGTACGTCGAGACGTATCGCCGGATCTATCACACCTACGAGCAATGCCTCGCGGACCAGCCGTCTTCGGCCCCGCTCCTCAAGCCCGACGCGCTCTACTACGCGCTGCAGATAGATCCCTGGGAGGGCTTCTGGCGCGTCTATCTCCCCTGGGCGGAGGAAGCGGTGCGCGCCGGGGATAGCGCCCTGGACATGCGCCTGCGCGACGCCCTGCTGCACTTCCTGCACGATAGCCGTAAGGACGCCTGGGTGGCGCGCCGGCTCCCCGCGGCGCTGTTGGAACGCGACGCGGCGGTGCGCTGGTGCCGCCGTTATCTGGGTCAGGGAGAACATCGACGTGCCATCGAGATCGCCCAACGGATCGAGACAAGCCAGATGCTCCAGGGAGATCCGCTCTATGCCGCCGCCCTGACGGTCGTGTGGGCCGAGGCCGCCCTGTACGTCAGTGAAGAAGAGCCGGTGGAGGGAAAATTGCAGGAGGCACTGGCCGCGCTGGAGGCCTGGAGCCCCGAGGTTGAAAATGATCCGCGTACTTGGTGGCGTTTCCGTCTGCTCGGCCGCGCGCGCAACAACCTGGGATATTACTACTGGGTGCTGGGGCAGAACAAACGGGCGATGGCAGAATACAAACGCGCCATCTGGCATTTCCGCGAGGCCGATATCAAGGACGAGATGGCCGCCACCCTCACTAACCTGGGGTACATTTACATCCAATTTGGCCTGGCCGTTGAGGCCGAGACCACGTTGCAAGATGCCATCAGCCTGCGCAAGAGCGGCCCCCCCGTGCCGCTGGCGTACTCCCTGAACACCCTCGGCTTGGCGTATACCTACGACGATCGCCCGGGCCAGGGCGCGCGTCGCTGCCAGGAAGCGCTGAAGATTTTTGAGGACCTGCAGCATCTCCGCGGGCAGGGCCTGGCGCACCTGGCGCTGGGGCTGGCATATCGCAAACACGGTGAGGAATGGAAGGAAGAGCTCTGTTCTCCTGAGGAAGCGGAGGGCTTCTTCAAGACCGCTCAGGAGCATCTGGAGCGGGCGAGGGACATCTTCGCAGGGCAAGTGCGAGAACCCGTTCGGCTTTGGGAAGCGTACAACGAGCTCGGCAGCCTCTACTGCGACTGGGGATGGTTGCTGACGTGCCATCCGGAAATGGAGTCAGTCGAGGAAAAATACCGGCGCGCCATCGAATCCCTCGAGGCCAGCATCCAGGTGGCGAAAGGACAAAAAGATCTGGAGCGCCAGCTGGCCGATTCCTACGACGATCTCTCGCAGGTGTACAGCGACAAGGGAGATGAAAGGAAGCGCGAGGAATACGTCAAGCGGGT
>JAAZNO010000180.1 GCA_012798275.1 Chloroflexota bacterium | reverse complement strand
TGCGTACCCACCCTGCAGCGCAAAGGATCAAGGCCAGCAACAGAAGAAAGACGCCGTGTGTGATTGGCCGGGATTGCCGTTTAGGTTGCCGTTCTGATTGCATGGGAGCGATTGTAATGCGAAGAAGGGGAAAGACAAGCCCACTGGAGGGTCTCTATGCTATGAATTGTGGCAATCGGCGCAGAGGTAGAGAGGAACCAGTTGCGCGCAAACAATTTCGCATAGCCTTTTCTTTTTTTCTGGAATATAGATTTTCTAGGTTGAGATTGCATAGCGGTTTATGACTACGCGAAGCGCTACCCCCTGAAAAAGGGCGTGCCCTGTGCACGCCCTCGCCTTCGATACACCATTGCATCAATCAATTAGCATCGGACGTAACTCACGCATCGAGCCGCCAAAGGGACTCTCGCCCATCTGCGCCGACTCCAAAATCTCCAGGAGAATCTGCGCGCCCGTGCGCCCCGTCAGCGGACTGACCGCGATGCTCAGATCGCGCCGGAAAGAGGGCGTCAAATCATCGCCCGTGGCGTAGCGCACGAGCGCCAACGCCTGCACGGCATTGCTGATGGCGTAACGTGGTTCAAGCCGCTCCAGATCCTCGAAGAAGAACGCGCAGCTCGTGTACATCCGCTGGCGGTGAAACTGCGCCGCCAGCAATGAAAGCAATTGTTGCTGAGTCACCGTGGCTAAATACCTCAGATGATACTCCGCAAGAAATTGCTGCTCGGTCATCTTCCCCAGCACTACCTGGATGTAGGCATCGCGCACCGCCCACGGCGCCAAATCCCGAGAGCGCAGCAGCGTCGCGAAGATCTCGTCCATGTCGTGGGCCAGGTTATCGAAGGCGCGCCGCAGGGCGCCTTTCCAGTAGCCGACCCCGGCGGTGCAGGGACAGCCAGTCGCCCAACGCCCCAAATTATGCGGACAACTCCAGGAGGAATTCTCCACAATCTCGACCTCCGTCGTGGGGGGATGGTCGCGCAGGTACAGCCCCAATGTGGTGACCTCATAAGCATCCTGCGGCGTGGGTGTCATCAACTCCGTCAACACCTCCACGCCATGCCGGTGATGATGACCGAAGGTCTCGCCATCCGTCGCCAGCAGGGTGAGCGTGCCGGGCTTCCGCCAGTGCAAGGTGGAATTGACCCACGCGCGCGCCTGTCTCGCGGAGGGCATGTTGAAAGCAAAGGCATTAGAAAGGCCCCGGTCGCGCACAAAAACGGTGATGTAACGGTCGCGCCCCAGGCGCACTTTGTAGGGGCCGCTGCCCGCGGACAGGTCACCGCGCACTTGTTCCTCGGAAAGGACCACAAATTGCAGCCCGGATTCCACGACGGCGTTCAAAGTGTCGTAGTCCACCGCCATTTCGGGCAGCCACAGACCCTGGGGCTGATACCCAAAACGCGCGACGAAGCTGGCAATCCCCCAGCGGATTTGACAGCGCTTATCGCGCCCACGGGCCAGCGGCAGGATGGTGTGATGCACCGATTGAGCCAGGCCGTTGACGACGCCGTATTGCTGATAATACGCCTGCACGTCATGGACGATGCGTTCGTATACCGGCGGCGCATGCCGCTCCATCCAGCGCGCCAGGGTCCCGCCGAAGTTAAAACTGATGCGGCCAAAATTCCCCGCTTCAGCAATGGGCTGATAGCTTTCCGCCGTGACGCGCGCGTTCCAGTTGGGATAAGGAGCGGCCTCGCGCTCCTCACGGTACACGCCAGTAAAGGGGTCTTCACGAGGGGGTTGATAAAAATGTCCGTGAACACAGAAAAACGGCTTGACATCACCCATGATTTGTCGTCCCGAATCGAAGTTGAAGATCGAAAAGCCTGGTCTGTAGTCCTGGATCGAAGAGCGTGGCGTGACTCAGTGTTGCGCCTGCGCGCGGCGGTAGAGGTCCACGTAAGCCCGCGCGGACGCCGTCCATGAGAAATCGAGCTCCATCGCCCGATGCTGCAGCGCCTGCCATTGGGCCGGATCGCGGTAGACCGTCAACGCACGCTGCAGGGCATCCTCGAACGCCTCGACGGTGTAAGGCCGGAAGACGAAGCCGGCGCCGCGCTTGGGCTGCGCTGTCGCATCCACCACCGTGTCCGCGAGGACGCCGGTCGCCCGCACAATGGGGATCGCGCCGTAACGCAGCGCGATCATGTGCCCCAATCCTCCCGGCTCGTGACGGCTCGGCATGAGGAACAGGTCCACGCCGCCGTAAATGCGCCGCGCCAGCCGCTCATCAAATTTGATGAAGACGCGCACGCGGTCATGGAAACGCTGCTGCAAGGCGCGGAAACGCTCCTCGTATTCGGCGTCGCCGGTGCCGAGCAGCACAAATTGCACGCCCTGGGTGGAGAGCAACGCCTCCAACGCGGGCAGCATGAGGTCCAGCCCCTTGAGGGGGTCGAGCCGCGACACCACGCCTAACAGAGGCGCATCCGCGTGCACGGGTAATCCCACCTCACGCTGCAAAGCGGCTTTGTTCACCGCGCGCATCCGCAGCGTGGCGGCATTAAAGGATTGTGTCAACGCCGGATCCGTTTCGGGATTCCAGATCGTGGTGTCAATGCCGTTCAAAATGCCGAAAAGCCGATCCTGCCGCTCGCGCAACAGGGCCTCCAGGCCCATGCCGTGCTCCGGCGTGAGGATTTCACGGCTATACGTCGGACTGGCGGCGCTCAAGACGTCCGCGCGCGCGATGCCCTGCGCCATCCAGTTCACCTGTCCTGGCGGCTCGACCGGCAAATGTTCCAGCTCCTGCATCTGCGCGAAGGTCAAAATCAGCCGCCCGCACAGCCCCTGATACGCCAGATTGTGAATGGTGAAGAGCGTCGCCATGTCGCGGTAGAAGGGGTCGTGCTTACCATAGACATCGAGCCAGGCGACGACCGGCGCGGTGTGCCAGTCATGAGCGTGAATCACATCGGGCTTCCACCCCATCGTCCGCTCCAGCATCTGCATCGTGGCAATCACAGCGCGCGAGAAGAAGGTAAACCGCCGGGGATCGTCGTTGAAACCGTAGACTTTTTCGCGGGTAGACAGGTATTTCTCGTCCCAGATCATGTACACAGGCAAGGCATCAACCGCCGTCTCCAGCAAATGCACCTGCTCCATTCCCGGCCCAAGCGGCACGGCGATGGAATTGCCGACGCGCTGCAGGGAATACTCCTTGCCGACAGTGTTGCCGTACCGGGGCAACATCAGCCGCACGTCCACATCCAGCCCCTGCAACGCCTTGGGCAAGGAACCTGCCACATCCGCCAGACCGCCCACTTTGACAAACGGCGTCGCTTCCGCTGCGAGGAACAGCACCTTGAGTTTTTTGTCGTTCATGATATGCACCTCGACTTCCTTCTCCAGAGAGACCCCAGGGAGACCGGTAAAATGCCGTCATGCTCTGGTAACGGCAGCGCATCGAGATCGTGGCCTCAAGCAAGACCGAGGCTTATTTTCATTATAGTCGAGTTTGAAGAAACGGCAACGAAATCGCCGACAAAAAGTTTTCAGCGCTTTCCTCCATGCTATAATGGAGGTATGGAAACGTGGGAATGTGTCCACGTGCGAAGGTGCGAAGATGTGAACGTGTCCAGGGCGAACGTGAGTGACTCGCTTTTTCGCTGATTCGCCTTTTCGCTTTCTCGCTGATTCGCTGATCTCTATTTTCGAAGGAGTCCCTATGACCGCAAAACCGAAGTACATCATTCTGCTCGGCCCGCCGGCTTCCGGCAAGGGCACCCAGGCCACACTCGTCCGCGACATGCTCGCCCTGCCGCACGTCGCCAGCGGCGATCTTTTCCGCTACAACCTGCGCCATCAGACCGACCTGGGCCTCAAAGCCAAGACCTACATGGATCGCGGGGAGCTCGTGCCGGATGACATCACCATCGCCATGGTGCTGGATCGGCTGGCGCAGCCCGATTGCGCGAAGGGCGCCCTGCTCGACGGCTTCCCGCGCACCATCGCGCAGGCCGAAGCCCTCGAGGCCGCGCTGGCCGCGAAGGGGCTGGGCATCAACCGCGTGCTCAACATCATCGTCCCCGACGAGACGCTGATTGCGCGCATCACCGGGCGGCGGCTCTGTCGCACCTGCGGCGAACCCTATCACCTGCTCTTCAAAAAGCCCAAGGTGGAGGGCATCTGCGACATTGATGGCGGCGAGCTTTATCAGCGCGACGACGACACCGAAGCGACGGCCCGCAATCGCCTGCAAGTCTACTGGAATCAGACCAGCCCCCTGGTGGATTACTACCGCAAACGCGGGCTGCTGGTAGACATTGATGGCGACCGTCCCATCGAGGCCGTCACGCAGGCGCTGATCGCGGCAGTCGCCGACCTGTAACGCGCGGCCTGGAATCAGCCGGAGGGAGCGCGAGCTGGCAACAGCGCCGCGTCTCCCTCCAGCGCCATGCGCTCGCCAGGGGAGGCGTCCATGCTGGAAAAGGTGGATCTGGATCTGAAGCTGGAGAAATCCGAATATCAAGCGCTGGCCCCCGCCCTGCAACGGCGCCTCAGCGACCTGCAGAAGGCCTGCTGGCGCGCTGAAGTCCCGACCCTCATCGTCTTCGAGGGCTGGGACGCCGCGGGCAAGGGCTCCTCCGTGCAATTGCTGACGCGCCATCTCGACCCGCGAGGATTCACCCTCTACGCCATCCAGGCGGCCCAGCCCCATGAGCAACAAGTCCCCTGGCTCTGGCGCTTCTGGCAGCGGATTCCCGCCTACGGCGAGATCGCCATCTTCGACCGGAGCTGGTATGGACGGGTGCTCGTGGAGCGCGTGGAGGG
>JAAZNO010000179.1 GCA_012798275.1 Chloroflexota bacterium | reverse complement strand
TGTGCCGGAAGGGCCCCTTCCGCCGCGGCGCCTCCCCCGAACCGAGACGCGCCCTCAGCCTCCGGCGACGTTGACCGTGGACAAGGAGACGGAGGCGGGACTCGCGCCGGAAGAGGTGGAGGCCTGGATGGCGCTGTTCCCCGAGGTGGAGCCCGAACCGCCGGCGGAGGGCAGCGAGGAAAACGCTGCCCCAGCCACGAAACCCAGGCGCCGTCGCCCGGAGGCGTTCCGCTCGCCCAAGCTGCGCAAACATCAACAGCTCACGCCGTCACTTCCCACTGATGAGGACGGGGCTGACGGGCTCAGCTCTGAGGAGCGGGAACAGTGGGCCCGGCTTTATGGGGAGGAGCCGGAATAGGGGAACCCCCTGCCACGGGGCGAGGCCCCAGGGTTGCGGTGGAAGTCCCTGCTGATGGGAGCGCGGACCTCTTATCGGCCCGACGACTCCACAAGCGCCAGCAGATCCGCCGTCGAAGGCAGCACGAGGTGCGCGCCAGCGCGCCAGAGTTCGCGTTCTTCCCCGAAGCCGCACAAGACCCCCACGGCCCATGCCCCTGCCCGTCGCGCCGAACGGACGTCTACCGTGGTGTCGCCCACCATCACGCAGTCGGCGGGGGCAAGCCCCAAAGCCTGCGCCGCGTAGAGCACCGGTGCGGGGTGCGGTTTGAGGCGGCGAGTGGTCTGGCGGGTCACTACGACCGGAAACAGCTCCGTCAGCCCATACTGGACGAGAAATGCTTCAGCGGCGGCGGGACTGCGCGTGGACACAATCGCCAGCAAATAGCGGCCGGCGAGACGTAGCAACAGCGGCTTGACGCCCTCGATGAGCTCAAAATCGTAGCCGCGATCGGCGTGCTGGGACCGCTCCTCCAGCGCGAAGGCCAGGGAATCCAGATGTAGCGCGTCCAGAAGGGTGGCGGCGGCATTCATCGGCGTCTCGCTGGCCATCACCATGCGGCGGGCGAGACGTGGCGCGCGCGCTGCGCCCAGAAACCGTAACCGCCGTGCCAGCGAGGCGACCGATTGGTCGTCGGTGTCCATCAGCGTGCCATCGAGGTCAAAGAACCAGGCGCGCACGCGCTCGAAGGGGATCGTGACGTCGCTCATGCGCGCTGCTCTCGCTGCACACCCCACAGGTCGAGGATCACCCCCAGGGCGGCGATCAGGCTGAGATCGGCCTCCAGACGCGGGTGTTCTATTTCCATGATGTAGGTCGGCCCGCTGGCGGGATGTCGTACCGCGCCTATCCGTTGTTCGGCTGCATCATCCTGGCTGGCTGCTGTCGGCAGCGCGAAAATCTCGTACAGCTGTTGGCCGTAACGGCTGCCCCTGGCGCTGAAGGCGACGCCGTCTTCCTCGAGGGTGAGGCGATAGCCCGGCAGGCGCAGCAACAGGCGATCTACCAACCGCCACTGTTCCTCGATCATGGCGAAGGGGGGCTCTTCCGCCGTGCGCGAGAGCCAGAAACGGTCGCCGTACCACCAGGAGCGGTCTTCCCAGCGCAGGCGCGCCAGGTAATCCCCCGTAGCCGTGTTGAAGAGCACCTCTTCGGGACGGTCGGCGACCGGCAATCCCGGCCAGCTGGCGGTGAG
>JAAZNO010000178.1 GCA_012798275.1 Chloroflexota bacterium | reverse complement strand
TATCTTACCCACATCAAATCTGCCAATCTGTCCGCACACATGGCAAAGGCAGCCTGGAAAGATAGCTTCAGCAAAGGCAATATCCTTCTTGAAGGCGCCACTGAGCTGGGTGAAAACTGGGAGGAATACCAGGGTGATACCGGCAAGGTTGCCACCGGCGTAATTGTGGATACTGCCATAGGCGTGGGTTGTTCCGCAGCTGGCGCTTGGGTTGGTGCCGTTGCTGGCGCAGCACTTGGCAGCGCTTTAGGCCCTGTGGGGACTGTGATTGGTGGGAAAATCGGCGGCGTATTGGGCAGCAGAGCGGCTTCTTGGGCCGCTGAGCAATTAGAGAATGTCAAGGTGAGTGATAAAGAACTGGACCAATGGGTGGTGGATGGGATCTCTAGCGGCGTCAACGCTGGTGCACAGTACCTGGACCGGGCGTTGGACGATCTTGCGGGCGGAGTGAGCCGCCTGTTTCAATTTTGAGCTGACGTGAAGGGAGAAATAACATGCCTGATACAGGATTTTTGCTCAGTGTTGAGGAACTGGCTCTGGCGCTCAGCGCTTTGGGACAGCCGCAGATGGCACACGACATCATGGTGGCGCAATTAGGGAATATGTCTGCCGATGAAGCTCACGTGCGTTTGAAGACTGCCGGGCACTCGCTGTTGGCACGGGGATGGCTGACCTTGGATGCTGAAGCGCGTTTGCAGCTGGCCCCAGATCTGGAGCGGCTAGTCTCTGCGCTTATCCAACCGGCCTTTTCATTGCGTTATCATCGTTCTCAACCTCGGGGTGAATGGTCAGCTGCATTCCATTTCCTTAACGGCGCGATTGTGGCGCATCGCGTCGAGCAAGGATTGTTGCACCATTTGGTTGAGATCCATGATGCAGCGATGGTTGTCCAGGAGGGAGTGGAATTCTTCGAGATAGCACAAGCCTTGCCTTTTGAGATGCCAGCAAGCCACTTGCCGGCTGACTTTTTGACAGCACTCAAGGATGCGAATGCTGCTGTGCTGGAACAGCACTTACAGGCGCAGCTCTATCTATCGGAGATAGTGCAGCAGTGGCTGCGGCAGGATTTGCTCAATAGCCGTTATCGTGGGAGCGCCTTGCGCGTCGTGTATACAGCGGAGCATATTCCAACTTCCGAAAGGGGCGTGTTGCTCTTGGGGGGGGCAGAACGTGTGTGGTTGTTTCGGTCTAACGGACCAGATGCCCCAATGGATATGTTGCCCGGAACTGTGTCGCAATTCACACAGGAGATGCAGGCCCTGCTGGCGTGAAGCCTCGGCGATTTCTGGTTGATTGAAGGGCGGGGCTGTATTTAATCTGGTGAGGTACGCTGCCAGGCAGTGCTGATTTAGGCGGTTTCAGACGGGTGTCTGGTGTCTGTCTGCACCGTTTAGGCAGATACAACATGGCGACGATGCGGCGGCATTCCGCCGTTTTGATCTCTTCCTTCTCTTTGACTCTTTGACTCTTTGGCTCCTTGGCTCTTTGGCTGGTGTGGGTCAGGCACTGCCTTGAGGGGGTGTTCTTGAGAGACGAAAGGCAGCAGGTACATGAAATCAAAGCCAGAGATTGCCTTTTTTATTTTCTCACTCATCCTGGTAAGCACTCTCACCGGCGAGGTGGACCATGAAAGGCATTTCCCATTTCATCACCGGCGTGGCGATCGCCACTTTCTTCCCCGAGGTGGTGCGGGCGGGGGCGGCTGGCGGCCTGCTGCCGGTCCTTGGCGGCATCGGCGGCATTTTGCCCGACACTCTGGACTTCAAGTTCGCGCGCTATTGGGAGAAATTTGACGTCGAGATTGATCCCGGCCCGGAGCCCGATGCTGCGGCGATTGCCGAGGCGCTCGTCGCCGCAATGCGCCAGGCTTACACGACCGGCAAGGATTGCAATCTCGTCGCGCATACCATTCGGATGGGGGCGGACCTGTGGCGCGAGTACGTCATCCGCTTCCTTCCTGAGAGTGATGAGGTCGCGGTGCGCATCGGGCCGTTGGTCAACACCGGACAGGTGCCCTACGCTGGCAGCGAACCGGAGGGCGCGCAGGAAGTCCGCCGCGCGGTCGGCGCGCCCCTGGTGAACACGTACAGCGAGGAATATCGCGTCAATATCTTCTCCGGGCCGACGTTCCGCTTCGCGCGCGAAGGCGAGCAGCTACAGGTACACTTCCTGGACTGGCACCATCGCTGGACGCACAGTTTGATCCTGGCGCTGGGGGTGGGCCTGCTGCTGGGACTCCTGCTCGGCGTGGTCACCGGCGACTGGGAGACTGCCGGGTGGGGCGGCGTCGTGACCTGGCTGGGCTTCAGCGGACACATCCTGGAGGATCAGCTGGGACACATGGGCAGCAATCTCTTCTGGCCCATCTCCACCAAACGCCTGCCCGGCCCTGGCTGGATTCATGCCGGGGATGCCATCCCTAATTTCCTGACCGTGTGGACTTCCGTGGCCCTCATCCTCTTCAACCTGGATCGTTTTTCCGCCGCTCCCCTGCTCCCGCCGGGGCCCTACCTGCTGGGGGCGTTGGGCGTCCCCTGGGCGGTGCTCGTCGGGCTGTACGTGCTGGGCAAACGCCGTGCTCAGGCTCCCCAACGCTCTCCCGAATTCCTGCGTCAGGTGGAGAGGATTGCCGAGGCGGAGCCGGTGGAGGTCGCCTGAAAACCGCTTGTGGTATAATCTTTCTTTGTGAAACCTGAACGCTCACACCGCTGGCTATGGGTTGCCTGCCTGCTCATGGGGCTCTGGATATGGAGCGGCTGTGGGACCGTCATCACGCCGGTGGCGGTGCCCACACCTACCGGAGGCGCCATGCCGCCCGCTTCATCGCGCGTCACGGCGACGGCGACCCTCGCGCCGGCGGCCTTCTTGACCCCCATCCCGCCCACGCCGACCCTCACTCCTTCGCCCTCGCCCACGCCGGTCGTGCATTACGTCGCCTCGGGGGACACCCTCTTCGGCATTGCCCTGGAATATGGTGTTACCGTAGATGCGCTCCTCCATGCCAATGGCCTCGACGTCAATGAGTATCTGGACATCGGGCAGGCCTTAATCATCCCCCTGCAGGCGGCGGAAGCCGAACTGCCCCTGGCGGCGGAGCCACTCGGCAATCTCATTCTGCCTACGCCAACGCCGCAGCCCCTGGAGCTCGTCGGCGTCTCATTGCGCCGCACTGCCGTGGGCGGATTGCTGTGCCTGGGGGCCGTCCGCAACGTCATCGGCGTTCCGGTGACGAACCTGCAGGTTCAGGCGGTGTTAGTGGATGCGGCGGGCAATCCTCTCGCGCAGCAGACCGCGCTGGCGGCGGTGGATTATCTCCAGCCGGAGCAGCGTGCTCCCTTCGCCGTGACTTTCCTCGATCCACCTGCCCAAGCGGTGGACGTGCGTGTCGCCCTGCTGCGGGCGGAGACCATCAGCGCCATCACGGAGGATTTTGTCCCTCTGACCGTCGCAGATCTCGATGCCGGCATGTCCGGCCCCCAATACCGGGTGACGGGCAGCCTGGTGAATGCGTCTGGCGGACCGGTGACGCTGGCGACCGTCGTGATCACCCTCTTCGACGCCAAGGGACTGGTGTTGGGATATCGTGAGGCCATGTTGGAGGACGTCACCACGCTGGACCCTGGCGCCCGAGCCGCCTTTTCGATGCTGCTCACCTTCCAGGGAGAAACGCCGCCGGCGGCGTATGAGGCGCTTGCCTG